>JBIQMJ010000159.1:0-10203 GCA_044463445.1 Segetibacter koreensis | reverse complement strand
GGATAAAAAAATGGAACAGAAATGCGTTCATTGCAGCCAGAAAGAAAGAGGGGCGATGGAGGCCGAGCGGGCGGGCAATAAATACAAACAGGTAGAATTTATGATGGATAAAGTGGGGGAGGACATGGAAGGGGTTGTCAGCGGCGTTTCATCATTTGGTTTTTGGGTGGAGACTGTCAATGAGAAATGCGAGGGGCTTGTTTCAATAAAAGATTTGGTTGAATATGACGATTTCCGGCATGATGATGCTGAATATGCTTTGGTAGGAATTCGGACCGGAAAGAAATTCAGAATGGGAGACAAAGTTGAGGTAAAACTGGTGGCAGCAAATCTTGAGAAACGCCAGCTTGATTTTGATTGGATTCCGGGAATTGAAAGCCTGAAAGAAAAAGCCGCTAAAGCCAGGAAAGGGAAAATTTCCAAAAAGAAAAAACAGAATTGATTTGAATAAAAGCCGGATACTTTCTCAGGTATTAGGTGGTTACGGCGAAAAAAGGAACCGATGAGTATTTCACTTTCTATTGATCAAAAACCAGGAAAGCATTCGCTTCAATCTTTCAAAGAATTGTCAACAATTTTTGAAGAGAAATTTAATAAAAGGCATTTTCCTGATGAGCCGAAACAATTATATGACGCTTCACAATATTTACTAACGGTGAAGGGCAAACGAATCCGCCCGGTGATGTGCCTGATGGCTAATGAGATGTTTGAAACGATAAGCGAGGATGCCTATTCAGTGGCTATGGCGATTGAGTTGTTCCATAATTTCACACTGATTCATGATGATATAATGGACAGGGCGCCACTTCGCCGCGGTATTGAGACCGTTCATAAAAAATATGGAGAATCTACCGCTTTACTGGCAGGCGATGTAATGCTGATATCAGCCTACGATAATTTGAACCGCATCAAAAGTGCATACCTTCATCCAATTCTAAACCTGTTTGGCGCAACGGCCAAAAAAGTATGTGAAGGCCAACAACTTGATATGGAATTTGAAAAATCAGATCAGGTAAGCCTGGATGAATATGTAAGAATGATTGGTTTAAAAACCTCGGCTCTGTTAGCCGCAAGTTTGCAAATGGGAGCCATTTTAGGAGGTGCAGGCTTGGGAAACCAGGACCATTTGTATGAGTTTGGGAAGAATCTCGGAATTGCTTTCCAGGTACAGGACGATTACCTCGATGTATTTGGCGATCCTCAAAAATTTGGTAAAAAGCAAGGGGGAGATATTATGGCCAATAAGAAAACGTTTTTGTGGTTGCGGGCAATGGAAACCGCTTCAGTACAGCAAAAGAACAAATTAGCCGAATTGTTATTCCGCGATGACCAGCATAAAATTGAAGAGGTTTTGCAGATTTACCAATCTTGCAACATAGAGGCCTGGGCAAAGGAATTAAAACAAAAATATTATTCAATCGCCATGGAGCATCTCGAAGAAATCGCAGTGGTTTCTGTGAGAAAAAAACCATTGCAGCAACTGGCAGAATATTTAATGGAACGGGACGTGTAAGTTTCCACAATCCCGCTCCAAATAAAGTCTTCAGCTTATTGATTAGGATCAGGCAAAGGCCTTACCCAAATATTCCTAAAACTAATGGGAATACTTTTATCACCATGAGCTTGTAATTTAATAGGAGATGCACCATGAGCTTTGTAAGAAGGATGGCCAATATACAGAGTTGGCCCTTTTAATTTCACATTGTTTTGAATCAGAACTCCATTAAAAAAGGCAGTAACTTTAGCGGGAGACTTTAATGATCCGTCATCATTGAAACGGGGAGCAGTCCATATTACATCATAGGTTTGCCAAACTCCGGGAGGGAAATTGGGATTTACCAATGGCGGGTATTGCTTGTACACTGCGCCAGCCTGGCCGTTGGTGTAGGTCTTGTTATTGTAGGAATCAAGAATCTGTAACTCATATCCCGCATCTCCTTTTCCGGTAGAGGCAAGAAATAATCCGCTGTTGCCACGTGCCTGCCCTGAGCCTGCAATATCTTTAGGTTCTCTCCATTCCAAATGTAATTGATAATCCATGAATGATTGTTTCGTTTGTATATTCCCTGATTTTTTATTTACTGTCAAAATACCATCATGCACATTCCAGGAGGCTTGTTTGGTGGTGTCGTTTGTTTCCACCCATTTGGAAAGATCTTTTCCATCAAATAAAATAATGGCGTCAGAAGGAGCAGCGCCACAGGTTTTTCCCGGCGTTACTACATCAGGAACCGGTGTATAAAATTCTGTGTCTTCAGGTTTCATTTTTTCCTGTGCGTTCGCTGTTGCAAAGCCAGTAGCCATAAAGGCAATACCGATCATTAATTTTTTGTGCATGGTTTGTTTTTTTATTTAAAATTTGGCGAGTAATTTAAAATTAACCAGACGAGGCGTAAGCCTGTTGGGGATGCTGAAAGTGTTGTTGGAAAAATCTTTTATCAATTGATAAGAAATCGTGTTGGCACGATCTAACAGATTAAAAACTTCAAGACTGGCCCAGATATTTTCGAAGCTGCGGAAAGGTGAGTGGCTTCTTCTCAAAGATTTTTCGCTCAGTAACAGTGCGCTAAAACCTATATCTGCCCTGATGTATGGCTCAATGACGAGCGCATTGCGGTATTTCATATTGTTGGGAATATTATAACTCATGTTACTTCCATAAATCAGGTTTAAATGTACTTTAAAATTTTTGTTCGTACTTAAATAATCCTGTAAAAATAATCCCATTGTTAACAGCCGATCACTTGGCCTTCTTATCCAGCCAATATTCGTTCTTGCACTATCGGCTACCACCTGGTCTTTTGTTTGAGAACCAATTATTTCGCCTTCCTTGTTTTTATAAGAATAATAATAATCATTATCAATATTTTCTTTTGATTGACTAATACCAATGCTGAACCAGCTTTCAGCGTCTTTTACCAACTCTGTAAAAATTCTTGTTTCAATTCCGGCGGCATAAGCCTTCGCATTATTTTCTCCAAAATAACTGATCTGCAGATTGTCGATATCATATGGATCCACATCGGTCAATGATTTATAATACGCTTCTGTAGTAATTCGCATTGGTTTGTTATTAGTAGTCAAATTGTAATCGAATCCTGCTACGTATTGAATGCTTTTCTGGCTTTTTAAATTCGTATTTATTGTTCCGTCAGGTCTTCTCATTTCACGATAAAAAGGCGGCTGGTCGTACATTCCGGCGGCGGCCTTAAAAATAATATTCTGGTTCCAATCCGGTTTGAAACTCAATGAAGCTCTGGGGCTAATTAAAAATTCTTTATTCAGCGCATCATAATTAAATCTTACGCCGGCTTCCAGTGTCACTTCATTTGCTCCGTGTGAAAGGTGAATGTTATCCTGGAGATAGCCACTGTATTTATCTACAAGCAAGTTTACTTTTGATTTCAAAACGCTGCTGAGGTTCAATTGATTTGGATTGAAAGGCAAAGAATAGCCTGCGCTGTCCTGGTATTCCCATTCATTCAAATGATCTTTAATGATGGAATGATCAAATGCCAAACCCCATTGTAAAAAATGCTTTCCCGATTTGTACGTGCCTTTGTGACTTATATTATATACCCCGATATTTAAATCGTTGCGTGCATAATTTTGGAAAACTCCGGCGCCAAGGGGATTGGTAATTTTTCCAAAATCCGGTTGTGTTTTATCAAAATTTCTTTCCCCAAAAAGATAAGCCCCTGTGATATCCATATTTTCATTTTCGATATCGCCGTAGCGGCTGAACATCCATTTTAGTTTTACTTTTTTATTCAGATTCTGAACAAGGCTTACGCCAATAAGATTGCTGTTGTAGCTATCTTTTTCCTGGCCGTCAAAAAATATATCCAGCCCGACATTTGCAGTGAACAAAGGAGAAAAAACTGCGGTTGATTTTTGTGCCGATTCAGGAATGAACGTGAATTTGGATCCTGAAATAATTCCTAATAATTCTAATTGTAATTTTTCAGAAATTTTATAAGTCAGATAAGCCTGCATATCGGCGGCAGAAGGTATATAGTTTCCTCTTGTTTCCTGGCTGCTTAATAGATTTCGGTTGGTTTTGCTTCTCACTCCAAAAAGCCAGGAAAGTTTTTTATTCTTTGAAAGCCCTTCGAGGTGCAGGCCCTGTTCTAAAAGGCTCACATACACAGAACCGCCAAATGAAACTGGCTTTTTATATTGAATGTCTAACACGCTGCTGATCTTATCGCCATATTTTGCCTGGAACCCACCAGTATAAAAATCAATATTTTTTACCAGGGCCGGATTGATAAAACTTAAACCTTCCTGCTGGCCGTTTTTTATGAGATAAGGGCGGTAAATTTCAAAATCGTTAATGTAAATGAGGTTCTCATCATAATTTCCTCCACGAACTGAATAGGAAGAAGTCAGTTCATTGTTGCTTCCTACCAGCGTTTTAATCAAACCTTCCACTCCTCCGGTAGCGCCGGGGGCAGTGATGGCACTTTTAGGATTGATTTTGATCAGGCCGGTTTCTTTTCTTTCTTTTTCAGGATGGATCACCACAGTTTGAAGGGTTTTACTATTACGTATCAGCTTAACCGTTAGTTGCTCTTTTTCATTCGGACTTAGGTAAAAGCTTTTTTGAACCTCCTGAAATCCGGCATGAGAGAAAACAAGCGCAAATGCTTTTTCAGCCGGCACTTCCATATTAAATTTTCCTGAATCAGAGGATTGAATTCCATTTTGTTTTCCAAGCATGGTGATAGTTGCTGAAGATATAGGATCTTCATTTTCATCTATTATTTTGCCTGAAACATATGCGGTTTTCTTTTGTGAAAAAGAAGCGAGGGATGAAAAAAGAAGAAAAATGAAAACCGTCAGTCTCATAAGGTGAAGATAATATTTTAAAAAATATACCAGGTTAAATTAAACTGATAAACTAGCTATTTATTTTATACTTTCATTTCTATTTTGTTATTTTTGAAAAATGCGAAGACTAACCTTTTTCTCTCTGATTGTATCAGTTCTTTTTTCTAATTGTGTTCAACCTTCGGGGGGCAGAAATGAAAAACTTATTGATCATGCTTCTGAAATGCCTGATACATTTCACTTGCTGACCCAGTATTGGGAATTGACTGATGCGGATCATCCCACTCCAAAAGATATTTCCTTTACTTCGGATGATGGCGCCGATTATGAGTCGGGAATTGTTTTTATGACTGATTCAACTGTTCTTGAAAATCCGGTCGGAGAAATGACCTATGGTAAATTCAGTTTGAACGGGAATAGAATTGATGTAAGATATGATGATGGAAGAGAGGCAAATTATACAATTGACCGGATCAATAAAGAGCAGATGATTCTTTCAAGAACTGAAAAGAAACATACCTCAAAACTGACGTATAAAGCCACCAGTACCAGTTGGAAAGACAGTGATAAAAATCCTTTTGCCAAACAAAATTATAAATGGGCTCAAAAGCCGAAGAAGTCTGAAAGCGATGAAGAGATTAAAAACAGGGTAAAAGAAAGTGTTCAGTTTTATGTGTATTATTTTTCGGGATTTGTAAATGGGAATGCGCAGCAAATTGATTTTAATGCAATGCCCAATTGTCTCAATTGGTACCAGGGGGGAATTTCAATTGAAAATGAAGACAAGCTGAATCAAAAATGGATTGATTGTTTTTATTCAAAAGAACAGGCGTATAAAGGCAGGCAAATGCTGGAAGATGCGATTGTGAAAAAATATAATTGGGATGAAAAAGAAACCAACTGGATGAAACAGTTGATGCCGGTTCTTCAACAAATCCATGATAATTTGTGAGCGAAGACAAAATAAAAAACTAAGTTATTTGTTTCTTTACTGTAAAAAATGAAAACAATTAAATTTTTTACAAACTCTTCATTTTCTCAATTGTTTCCAAAGGATTTTTAGATTTAAAAATTGAACTTCCGGCTACCAGAATATCTGCGCCTGCTTTTACAATTTCAGAAGCATTCTCCAGAGATATTCCTCCGTCCACTTCAATTTTGGCGGAAGAACCCGTACTATTAATTAAGCTTTTTATTTCTTTTATTTTGTCAATTGAATGAGGAATAAAAGACTGTCCTCCAAAACCAGGATTTACGCTCATCACCAGCACCGTATCCACATCACGTATAATATCCTGCAAAAGTGAAACAGGAGTAGCCGGATTAATTGCGACGCCGGCGTTCAATCCCAATGATTTTATTTGTTGAATATTTCTATGTAAATGAGGACAGGCCTCCTGGTGAACCGTTAAGTTGTTTGCGCCGGCATCTTTAAAATCCTCTACAAATTTTTCCGGCTCTTCGATCATCAGGTGTACATCAAAATATTTGGAACTTGTTTTTCTCATTTGCTTTATAATAGCCATTCCATAACTGATATTGGGTACAAAACGTCCATCCATTACGTCGAGATGAAACCAATCCGCTTTGCTTTCATTAAGCATGTTGCATTCCTGTTCCAGGTGTAAAAAATCCGAAGCTAAAAGTGATGGAGCAATAATGGGCATTTGAATTATTTAAAGATTAAAGATATAATTCTATTTTTCAGTTTGTAATCTGTCAAGCGCTTTGCGGGCTTCCACAAAATTCTTATCGTATAGTAATGCGTTCTGATAATTCTGTATCGCTTCCTCTTTTTTATTTAGTTTTTCATAACACTTCCCCATCCAGTAATATCCTTCATCAAAATTATTCTGGAGCGTTACAGCGCGCCTCAGGACTTTAATTGCTTCATTATAATTTTTCTCAAGATATAGGGCTATGGCTTTTTCCCGATAGGCATACATATAGGTAAAATCAAGTGTAAGACAACTGTCTAAGTAAGGTATTGCTTTTTGTGGTTCATTAATATAATTATAATAAAGCCCTTTTATAAAATATCCATCCTTACCGGATCTTTCTTTATTTTTTTGAAGTAAATTATCGGCAATCCGCAAAGCATTTTCGTTTTTGATTTCTGCATAAACGGTTCCCAATGCAACGAGGTATTCGGGAAGCGGATAAATATCAATAGCGTGCTGCAGCGATTTTATTGCGTTCAGCGTATCGTTGTTTTCAAAATATAAGGTAGCTTTTATATTCCATAAGTAGGCGCTGCCACTATCTTTCGCCAATTCTTCATCAGCCACAGCAATTGCGGAATCGTATTTACCTTCATCGCGGTAAGCTTCGATCAGATCTTGTTTCAGGATCAATGAATCAGGGAATTCTTTAATTGCATTTTTAATGGATTCTATTGAATTGGGATTGGCCGTATGTTTTGCCTCTTTATCCTTTGAAGTGCAGGAAGCAAAAATGATTAGCAAAACAACAGGAAAATAAAATAATTTTGATCGAAGCATGATGCAAATGTAATGTTCGTGGTTGTTAATTGAATATTAAGGAAATTTGCCTGCTGCTTAACTTGTAAAAAAATTTAATTGCTATTCTTCAAAAAATAATTTATGAAAACAACAGGTATTATTATTCTTTCTTCCATTTTTTTTATTTTTTCTTCTGAAAAAAATATTCCGCAAACTAAAATAATTTCTTCGAATGATACGATTCAATATCCGGATGAGCATCATTTTAAAAATATGCGCCAGTTGACGTTTGGAGGCGATAACGCTGAAGCTTATTTCAGCTTTGATGGTAAATATATTGTTTATCAGCGTACAGAACCAAAGGAAGGTATTATGTGCGACCAGATTTGGATGGGAAAAATTCCAGAAAATCCCGGTGAAATTTTTACACCGAAATTAGTGAGCACCGGCACGGGCCGCACTACCTGCGCTTACTTTTATCCTGATGGAAAACATATTTTATATGCCTCCACTCACCTGGCTTCCAAAGATTGCCCGCCAGTTCCCGACAGAGAAAAATTGAAAAGATACATCTGGCCGATCTATGAAAGTTTTGATATTTTCAAAGCCGACACAAATGGGAATATAATCAAGCAGCTAACAAGCACAAAAGGATACGATGCAGAAGCTACTATATCGCCTAAAGGCGACAAGATTGTATTTACGTCTATGCGTAACGGTGATCTTGATCTTTATACGATGGACCTAGATGGAAAAAATGTAAAACAAATTACCAAAACGTTAGGATATGATGGCGGTGCATGGTTTAGTCCCGATGGCAAAAAAATTGTCTGGCGTGCAAGCCGGCCAAAGACTGAAGCCGAAATTGAAGATTATAAGAATCTGTTGTCTCAGGGGCTTGTTGCTCCAACTTCAATGGAAGTTTTTGTGGCCAATGCAGACGGAAGCGATGCAAAGCAAATTACATTTTTAGACAAAGCCAATTGGGCGCCTAATTTTATGCCGGATGGAAAGCATATTATTTTTTGCAGCAATCATGAATATGAAAGAGGATTTCCTTTCAACATGTACATCACGGATATTAATGGAAAAGGATTGGAAAAGATAAGCCGCGACAAGGGTTTTGATGCATTTCCGATGTTCAGTCCTGATGGTAAAAAAATTATTTTCAGCAGCAACAGGAATAATGGCGGTGGGCATGAAACCAATTTGTTTATAGCAGACTGGGAGTGAGTGATGAATGCCTTTAGTAATAAAACAGTAAAACAATAAAAACAATTAAACTTTATTCCAATTCGATCACCTCGCAATCTTTAATATCTTTTCCGTCAATAGCGAAGCGGACAAGTGTCCTTACTTTTTGCCAGCCTTGTTTTCCGGCTGCGCCCGGATTGATGTGCAGGCAATGTAATTTATCATCATACATGATCTTTAAAATATGCGAATGCCCGCTGATAAAGAGTTGTGGCTTATGAAGTAATATTTCTTTTTTACTTTCGGGATTATAGCGTGGCGGATAGCCACCGATATGCCTTATCATGACTTTTACCTCTTCACACCTAAAAACTAACTGTTCCGGGTACACGCTTTTGATATCATAGCCATCTATATTTCCATGAACCCCTTTTAAAGGCTTACAGGATCGTAATTGTTCGGCGATAGCGGCGCTTCCAAAATCTCCTGCATGCCATATTTCATCGCAATTGTTGAAATGCTCAAATACGCTTGGATCTAAATAACTGTGAGTGTCTGATATAAGGCCGATTCGTGTCAATTTTTTTTTACAAAGTTAAACCGGATAATTTTTTAAAAACGGGCTTACTTCGGAAATAAAGATTTGTATTATTTATTGCTTTACTGCTTTCCATAAAAACTTAATCCATTCGGAACCTTCGAATTCTTCCAACCATCTTTCTCATTTTTCCTCACTGGAGATTCTTTCGTAATTTTAAAGTGATATCAAAGAGTGATATTTTTAAAATCTTCATCATGCCTCATTATCATAAATCGGGTTCCATTCCGCATAAACGGCATACGCAATTCCGCAAACCGGATGGCACATTATATTCTGAGCAATTATTTTCCACCGAAGGATTTTCTTCTGATTCCTCATTGTTGTATCATTCGCACCCGCCCACCCAAATTATCAAAACAGACGATCCTTTCAGCGTTACTCCGGAAATAGCAGAAGAAAAAATGTTGAAACACCGCAGCTTCCAGGGATTTAATATTAAACCGGAAAATGATTATTTAAAAAGCCGCAAGCCCTTGCTGGTAAATGATGACGTTCATATTTCATTGGCTGCTCCCCAAAAAAGTATGCATGATTATTTTTATAAGAATGCGGATGCAGATGAAGTAATTTTTGTACATGAGGGAAATGGAAAATTGAAAACTCAATATGGCGAACTCCTTTTTGCCTATGGCGATTATTTAGTGATTCCGAGAGGTTGCATTTATCAGATTGAATTTGAAAATGAAAACAACCGTTTATTAATTATTGACACGTTTAGCCCTGTCCGTTATCCTAAAAAATATTTGAGTGCTTATGGCCAGTTACTTGAAAATTCTCCTTATTGTGAAAGAGATATCCGCGTTCCTCAAAACCTTCAAACCATAGATGAAGAAGGCGATTTTTTGCTGATGATAAAAAAAAGAGGGATGATGTATGGCATGCATTATTTGCACCATCCATTTGATGTCATTGGATGGGACGGATGCTGTTATCCTTTTGTATTTTCCATTCATGATTTTGAACCCATAACGGGTAGAGTGCATCAGCCGCCTCCGGTTCATCTTACTTTTGAAGGGCACAATTTTGTAATCTGTTCTTTTGTGCCGCGCTTATTTGATTATCATCCGCTTTCCATTCCTGCACCCTATAATCACAGTAATATAGACAGTGATG
>JBIQMJ010000158.1:0-10228 GCA_044463445.1 Segetibacter koreensis | reverse complement strand
TACACCAGCTACATATCACAAATGGTTCCCCGATGGTTCGGCAAATCAATTTTCTGGACTTATTTCGGGGGCACAGCGCTAATATGCGCTGGGATATGCATTATCTTGAAATTTTTTTTGAAACCCGTTGCCATATTATTATCTGTCATGATTTTTTTGTGGTTTATTTTCCTTCATATTCCTGATGCTGTTACAAACCCTTACCTGGAACATGGCAATGAAATTGTAAGCGCTTTTGATGCTTTGCTTTTTGTCGGAGTAGCGCTTGTCATAGCCTTCACGGTAAAAACTGCTCCGGAAAAAAATTTGGGGATTGAAATTTTTAATCAGAAAATAAGTGTATGAAAAGAATCAGCAGCATAGATTTTGCAAGAGGCCTGGTAATGATCATAATGGCTTTGGATCATACAAGAGATATGATGCATATTAATTCGTTAACGCAAAGTCCGACCGACCTGGCTACTACTACTCCGGTTCTTTTTTTTACAAGATGGATTACGCATTTCTGCGCGCCTGCATTTGTTTTCCTTGCAGGGGCATCGGCTTATCTTTCTTTTAAAAATAAAAATGATATTACTACCTCCCGAAAGTTTCTCTTATCAAGGGGAATCTGGCTGATAATACTCGAATTCACATTCGTAAACTTTGGGATTTTTTTCGATTTACATTTCAGTAATTTTTTGTTTGATGTGATTGCAACCATTGGATTTGGTTTTGTGATCCTGAGTTTTTTCCTGAAGTTATCGGTAAAAAAAATTGCAATCACAGGGATACTCATTATTTTTTGCCACAACATTTTTTCCCTGATCCCGTTTGGCAATGGTTCTTTAAAAACAATTTTATCACCCTTATTTGTTCCCGGCAGATTTCCCATTAACTCTGCCACTACTTTTGTAATGGCCTATCCTCCAATACCCTGGTTAGGAATTATGTTAGCGGGTTTTGCTGCGGGCTGTCTCTTCCAATTTTCTTTGATGAAAAGGAAAAGGATTTTTTTAACGATTGGCATTGCTGCATTGTGTACGTTCATTATTGTAAGGTTTATAAATATCTACGGAGATAGCATCCCATGGTCTGTTCAAAAAAATAGTCTTTATACTTTTCTTTCTTTTATTAATGTAACCAAATATCCTCCCTCACTTGCGTTTTGCCTGCTTACTCTTGGTGTACTATTTATAATTCTTTCTTTAGCTGAAGGATTAAAAAACAGGTTCAGTGATTTTGTGATGGTTTATGGAAAAGTTCCATTGTTTTATTTTCTGGTCCATTTTTATTTGATACATCTATTGATGTTTGCAATGGTTTATCTGCAGGGATTTAAAACTTCAGAACTTGTATTTGGCTTCGACTTTGGCAGGCCCAAAGAAGGAAGCGGGGTAAATCTTTTCACCATCTACCTTATATGGATCGGCGTAGTTATTGTGTTATACCCTGTATGCACATGGTATGGAAAATACAAAGCGGAACACAGGGAGAAACTGTGGCTGAGGTATTTGTAATTCTTAAAATCATCTTTATAAATGAAAGACAATAAAAATCAAAAAGTACAAATCCGTTACATAGTGACTGATATGAACGCCGCAATAGCCTTCTATACTGAACTGTTAGGCTTCAAACTGGAAATGCATCCCGCGCCTGCCTTTGCGATGTTATCCTTAAATAATCTGCGTCTTGTATTGAGTGTGTCTAATCCATCAGCCGGTGGTGGCCAGTCCATGCCCGATGGAACACAACAAACTCCTGGTGGGTGGAACAGATTTTCAATTGAAGTAAATAACATTTCAACAAAAGTAGAAACCCTTAAAAAAGCAGGAGCACATTTTAGAAATAATATAGTTACGGGTGTTGGAGGCAAACAAATCATTGTGGAAGACCCCTCAGGAAATCCTGTCGAATTATTTGAACCCACAATAGAGGAAGCCCGCTTTTGAATTAGCTCCCATGAAGATTATTGGATCTTCGGCAGGCAACAGAAAATAGAAATCCGTGATATTTCTTTATTTACTGCCTTGATAAAAATTTATTTTTTCAATTTTGAATTATTATATTTATTTATACTAATTTTATATTATATCAAAACCTTAACAGCTTATCCGCTTCATCTTACTCTGCTCTCACTTGAATGACCCAATCCTGCGAAATTTCGTAATCATTATTTTTCATCATTTAAAATTATGATCATGAATAAAGTAATTGGTTTAGTTGCCATTATTACCATCTGTTTCATTTCATGTACTACTACTAAGAGTAATACAGGAAAAATTTCTGCTGAGGAGTATTATAAAAACAATCCTTATGCCGAACCTTATCTGCCCAATTCACATTTCATTTCTGAGGATGAGGCAATGGTCCTTATACATGCTTTCAAAAAACACAAGTACAAAGTGTTTCATAAGAAATACTTAGATAATCCCTGGTCCACTTTTGAACGTTCTGTGTTGGGTAAATTGATCACTGATCCGAAAACAAATTCTATTTTTTTATTTTTGGCTGCCTATCCAAAAAATGACCATAGCATTGACAAGGTGAATAGGGGTCATCCTTTTGTTATCTTACAGGCAATTCCTAAACAGGATCCACCACTATCAGGGAATGGGGGTTCCAATTTTTTATCCTATTTATCCCAAGCCATTTATTTAGTTCCCTCAGATATCTGCCCACCACCTAATAACGGATGTAAGTAACCGTGATATTAATCCGTTATAAAACGGCTGTATCCTTATCCACCATTTCATCGGAAGAAGGAGAAGGCTTTTTGAAAACCGTCCACCATTTTTTTAAAAAGAAATTGGTTCTCGCTTCTATTAATTTTTTTGAAGCCAGTAAATCGATAACACCACGTTCAAGAAAATGCTGAAACGGAACCAGGAGGGCAATCACACCAATTTTTATGAGCCAGAGTTTTAGTGGCTGATTATAAAACGAATGAGTAAGCACCAGGTTATCTATCAACAAAACGATAAATTCAAAAAGTGAGATAAAGAAAAAGTAGCCCATAATTCTCACAGTGAATTTGGAAACAGGAAATGATCCTACAAAGAGCATTATAAAAAAAATAATAATTATGGCAATGGTGATGCCCATATATTGAATATTACGATTGTTGTAATCACGTTGTTGTTGTTCTAATAATTCGTTTGCATGCTTGTTGTTTTCCCTTTCTACCCCTAATAACGCAATATCATTTTCCTTCGATAAATCTCTCAGGCTGTCTTTATAAACCATAAATTGTTTAGAATAAAAAAACGCGTTTTTATAATCATTTTGCTTTTCAAACAGAGTGCTGAGTTTTCCGGAATATTGGGCAATAGTATTAAATTCATTCATCCGGATACTTATTTGGAGCGCTTTCCGGTAATAAGAAATGGCCTGCGGAAATTTATTTTTTAAGTGGTAACATTCTGCTATTTGTTCCAGGTTGATCTTTGAGGTATTGAGATCAAATTTTTTGTCAAGATCAGGCTGGGCTTTTAGATAATAATTTAAAGCGGAATCTATTTTCCCGCTATAAAAATAAATGTTGCCCAGTGTGATAAAATAATTTTCTCTGTCATCATTTAAAAAGCTTTTTTTAAGATCAGGTTCACTTTCAAGATACCGGAGGGCCTGCTGATCTTTTTTTTCAACCACGTAATAATAAACCAACATCAGCCTTTTGGCATTTAAAAGATTTTTATAATCATGAAGGGAATCTGCCAGTTGAATACATTGTACAATAAAAAACTTTTCATCAGTCAGGCGTGCGAGATCATAATAATCCCTCAGCAACCCTTGCTTATTGCCCATTTTTTTATTTAAAATAAGACTGTTATTCAACTCTTCCCTTGCAAGCGTGCTATCGTTCAGTTGTCTATACATTTCAGAAAGACAATGATAAATTTCCGATTGCAGCGGAACAGATTTTATTTTTACAGCAAAATCAAATGCAGTATTATAACTCTCACATGCCTTAACAGCTTTGCCTTTATCGAGATAAGCGTCTCCAAATTCAATATAAGCAATCGACTTTACAGAATCTGAAATCACATTTGCAAGTAAGGAAATCGCTAAAACAGAATTGGAAAAAGCTTTGTCGTACTCCCCTCTTTTTCTTAAAACTTCAGACATACGCACGTATCCCAATACCAGGTAATCATATTTCTTATTCGCTTTTGCAAAATCAATCCCCTTTTGAATAAACTGTATGGTCTTATTAAAACTTTCCACTGTAGAGGAAGGTCCGATATTCAGGATCGCCTGTCCAAATAAAGTCTGAATTATAAGATTACTGTCATTGGAAAATTCAGCAACCAATAATTGCTCATGAAGGACACTGTCTCCCTTCGAATTCAATTTAAAAACATAATAAAAATCAGCAAGCTTACCGAGCGAATTGACTTTTTGAAAATCAGAAGTGCTCTTTTCGCACATTATACAAAGGCTGTCCAGTTGTTGATAAAATTGGGGAAAACATTTATTTTGACATACGAAAATAAAAAGAGATAATATCGCCGCAATTTTTTGCATGGCTAAAAATCTTGTACTCAAATATACAAATTCCCCAAATCAAATATTAAATAAAAAAGTAATTATTTTGAGATAAAATTTCCCTGAAATTGCGGAAAAACTGTAGATATTTCCGGTGGCAGCTTTAGAAAAAATTTTCTATTTATTACGGCAGATACGTTTTATTTTTTTTGTGCAGATGCCTCAATTATTTTAAATAATAATTCAGGCTCGTTAGTGGTGATAAAATTAAAACCGTTGGTTAAAAGCCAGTTCATCTTTTTTTGTTCGTTTACTGTCCATGCATTCAAATCAATTTTATTTTCTTTTGCAGATTGAATCCATTCCGGATGCTTTTGAAAAACCGAATAATGATAATCAGCACCTTTGATTCCATCCTGTTGTAATTGCTCAGGAGTCTTGTCCCCATTGAGGTATTGCGTATTTGCCAAAGGTTCCAGTCTTAAAACTTCCTTCAGCATTTCATAATCGAAACTAATGTACACAATCCATGGCTGCGCTTTCATCTTTTGTACCATGCCTACCACCTTTTGAACCGTTGCATCAGCCCACTCTCTTCCTCTTACCGAAGGTTTTATTTCAAGAATCAGCTTTGTATTTTTCTGTTGTTTTATAATTGATAAAAAATCCTCGAGCAACGGCAGAACTTCCCCATTAGAAAGGTTCTTTTTTCTTACTTCAGCCAAATCATTTTTTTGAATGGTCAAACCGCCCCATTCATTATCGTGGTTGATCACCAAAAAACTATCAGCTGTCATGTGAACATCCGTTTCGGATCCGGCACAACCCAATGCTATTGCGGCTTTTAGAGAAGCAATGGAATTTTCAGGAAGATTATTGTATTTCCAGGCGCCTCTGTGGGCAATCACCGGGTTCTTTGCAAAATTCATGGATGACTGATTAATAATACCACGCGAAGTATGACAAGCACTGAGCATTCCGAATATTGAAATTAAAAAAAACAGCTTCATTTAATATATATTTTTTTACAGATCCTATAATCCATTTGTTGATAAAAAAATTAAGATACCCATTTTTTTAATAGTGCATTAAATTCTTTTCGGGAAATAAATTCTGCTCCAAGGCTTTCAAGGTGAGAAGTATACACCTGACAATCTATTAATTCAATTCCATTTTTTTTCAATGACTCTACCATTTTAATAAAAGCAAATTTGCTTGCATTACTTTTATCGGCAAACATGCTTTCTCCAAAAAAAACTTTACCAAGCATTACTCCGTAAAGTCCCCCCACAAGCTGATTATTTTGCCATGCTTCAGCGCTGTGGGCGAAACCTTTTTTGAAAAGATCCGTATAGGCTTTTTCAATTTCATCACTGATCCAGGTTCCGTTTTCGTAAGATCGTTGGGCAAACCTGCATTTTAGTATTACCTGTGTAAAAGCCTTGTCTATTGTGAATTTAAAGAGATGTTTGTTAAAAACATTTCTCATGCTGTGGCTTATTTTTATTTTTTCAGGAAAAAGAACAAAGCGTGGATCGGGTGAAAACCATTGAATAATTTCACCTGGATTATACCATGGAAAAATCCCCTTAGAATAAGCATTCAATAAAGTTCCGAATGAAAGATTTCCACCAATTGCCATAAGCCCGTTTTTATCCCCGGTATTTTCCGGAAAATCATAAATGGCTTCTTCGTCCAAAAAAAGTAAAATTTAGTGAGAAAATGAAAGATGATTATTTTCCTGAAAGTTCTTCAATTGTTGCATTGATCCCCCGCTCAACAATGGTGTCACGCATTGTTTTTAATACACTATAAACTCCTTCTTTTACAGCATATTTTCCTTTTGTATGGATGATCATAGCAGACTGTTCCGCCTGTTCAGGAGTATGTCCGCACACCTCTATCAAAGTATCAATTACCCATTGAAAAGTATTTACATCATCGTTCCAAACCACCAACTGATAATGGCTCCCCTCCTCTACAAGTAAGTCGGTTTCTTCGGATTCAACTTTAAAAGGTTCTGGTGTATTCATAATTTTCTTCTGCAAAACTACAATTTTATGTATTTATTTTTTTCCGGTCAGCTATTAAATTTATGAGAAAGTCAAATTAACTTTTGCTCCTCAGTCAGAAAGTAAGATTCCACCAGGGCATCAGATTTTTTTTACTAAGACTTCTTCCACTATTAACATTTCATTGTTAAACCGGCCAATTAAAATACAATCTCATGCTGGAAAGTATTTTATAACAATTAAAAATCTTTTATGAAAAAAATAATTATCCTTTTACTTGCTACCGGGCTTTTCACCGCCACTTATGCACAGGGCCGCAAAAATTATTCAAAAGGAAATGACCGGTATTCGCTAAATCATTATCATCAACATAATAATCAGCATTACCGCGGGGAGGATCATCGGGCTCATTCATTTCAAAAGCAAAGTCAGATGGCAAGAATAAACCAGGAATTCAGGTACAGAGTGCGGGCTATTCAACAGAACCGTTATATGACGAACCGGCAAAAAAGATTATCTATCCGCGATGCAAAAAATGAAAGAAATTATAAAATACAAATGCTTAACCACTATTCCAATGGATATGCTGACAGCAATTATGGAAGGAATCACAGGAGATAAATAATAGTTGAATCCAGTTGTGCCTTTGAAAATTCCGGCCCCGCCTTTGGCGGGGCCATTTTTATAATATTCCAATAAAGCAGGATATAACAGGTATGCATATACGATGTTAACCGGATAAATCAGAGTAAAACAACAAATAAAGAGAATTCCCATTCCGAAAAAAAATAAAACCTGCCACGAAACAGGTTCCATTGGTGCGGAAGAGGAGATTCGAACTCCCAAGCCCTTTCGGGCACTACCACCTCAAAGTAGCGCGTCTACCAATTTCGCCACCTCCGCATTTGATTTTAATATTGGCTGCAAATTTAATCAAACAGGCCAATTTAAACTTAACTATTTAAAACAATTCTGAAAGTGGTACCCTTGTTTATTTCAGACGATTTTACAAATAATTGGCCATTGTGATATTGTTCAATGATTCGTTTGGCAAGCGACAATCCCAATCCCCAACCTCTTTTTTTGGTGGTAAACCCGGGCTTAAAAACCTTGTTGATATGTTGTTTGCTGATGCCCCGGCCACTGTCGCTCACATCCACTATAACTTTTGAAGGCATATTTTTTATCTTCACGGTAATAGTGCCCCTTCCGTTAATTGCGTCCAGCGCATTTTTCAAGAGATTTTCGATCACCCAGTCAAACAGCGGTTCAGATATTTTTGCGACGACTTTTTCTTCGGGTTCCTCTAAAACAAAACTTACTTTTTGGGTAGATCTTCTTTTGATGTAGGCTACCATTTTTTCAATCTGCACTACTATATCCGATTCCTCCAAATGCGGAGAACTTCCGATTTTTCCAAAGCGGTCGCTGATGAGTTTTAAGCGGTCCACATCCTTTTCCATTTCTTTGGAGATCGTAGAGTTACCATCCTGTTCTTTCAACATTTCCACCCAGCCCTGCAGGGAAGAAATCGGAGTGCCCAACTGATGCGCAGTTTCTTTTGCCATCCCCGCCCAAACCTGGTTTTGCGTAGATTTATTCCTTACAGACATGGCATATAAAGTAATAAAAATAAACAGTGCAACTATTAATAATTGTATGATCGGATAATATCGCACTTGTTTTAATAATTTGGAATCTCCATAATAATATTTATCAGCAACATAAGGGTCTTTGTTCAGTTCCAATATAATAGGAGGGTTGGAAGATTGGAATTCTTTTAATTTTTTTTTCAAAAAACCAGGATTTGAATGAATCAAAGCCGTATCAATATTCCTGGAATCAATAATGCTGTCATTTTCATTTGTCCAGATGATGGGAATATCGGTATTTTTTTGCTGAATTTCGCTGGCAAGGGTGAGATCCACATTTTGAGGAGCGTTTGCAATAAATTTATTCGCTTCTACCCATTGATTTATTTTTTCTCTTTCTTCTACCTCTATTTTTTTTGATAAAAAGTTGGAATAAAAAATAGTCCCGGTAACGATAGCCACAGCAATAAGCGCAAGCCCCGACCGTAAATTAAAAAGTTGCCTCAGCATTATGGCAGTTTATTTTCAAATCTAAAATCTATTTCTCACAAATACAGTTATGAACCTTAAAATCTTTTATGTTTGTAATTCAAAAATCAATACTTCTTTGAATCTTTCACCATCAGTGGCAGTAGTAATTCTTAACTGGAACGGAAGAAAATTTTTAGAACAATTTCTTCCTTCGGTTATGTCATCTGAATACGAAAATCTTTCGGTGGTTGTTGCCGATAACGCTTCCACTGATGATTCAATTTTATTTTTACAAAAAAATTATGCTTCAGTCAAAATTATTAAAAACATTTTGAATGAAGGCTTTGCCAAAGGATATAATACAGCGCTTAAGCAGCTTTCAGCCGATTATTATATTTTGTTGAACAGTGATGTAGAGGTTACCAAAGATTGGATTACGCCACTTGTTTCGCTGATGGAAAGTAATAAGAATATTGCGGCTTGCCAGCCTAAAATACTTTCTTATCATGAAAAGCATAAGTTCGAATATGCGGGTGCAGCCGGAGGATGGATTGATAAATTGGGTTACCCTTTCAATCGTGGCCGTGTATTTGATTTTTGTGAAATTGATAATGGACAATATGATAATGCGGAAGAAATATTTTGGGCAACGGGAGCGGCCTTTTTTGTGAGGGCAGATGTCTTTCATCAATTAAGAGGTTTTGATGAACATTTTTTTGCCCACCAGGAAGAAATAGATCTTTGCTGGAGGATGCAGAGAGCTGGTTATAAAATTTATGCAGAACCTTCTTCAGTGGTTTACCATGTAGGTGGAGGAACATTACCGGCAGGGAATGAAAGAAAAGTATTTTTGAATTTCAGAAACAATCTTATCATGCTGGCAAAAAACCTGACTGTTTCCGAAAAATGGACTCTGATTCCTTTACGTATTCTACTTGATAATGTTGCGGCAATGATGGCTTTAACAAAGGGGGATATAAAAACATTCAAGGCGATAGAGAAAGCTCATTTTAATTTTATACGATGGAAGAATACGGTTCAGAAAAAAGATAATCTTCCAAAAGTCAGGTTAAATAATCTTGCAGGCGTATTTAAAGGGAGTATTGTAAAAAAGTTTTTTATTGAAAAAAAGAAAACATTTTCTGAAATTGTTGGCCTCAAAAAATGATTTTTGAACTCAATCTGTTATTTTTGCCAAGCAAATTAAAAATTATGGAACACGAAGAAGTAATTGATAACAAAGGTAAAGACGTTGGGTATAGCTGGGTTTCAACTTCCCGCTTTTTGTTTTATTGCCAGGTTGCAATATTAGTTGCTATTATAGTTGGGGGCTGTTATACTTTCTATGTACACCGTTATACAGGCAAGCCAAACGTTGAAGTACCGGGAAATACACAGTACAATCCACAATACAAATAAATTTTGGTTCAAAGGTTTCAAGCCCTATTTTTGCAATCCATTTTTAGTTCTTACATACCACTGCGGAAGTAGCTCATTTGGTAGAGCACGACCTTGCCAAGGTCGGGGTGGCCGGTTCGAGCCCGGTCTTCCGCTCACAAAAAGCGGATAGCAATTGTTATCTGCTTTTTTTATTACTTTTTCAAAAAAATTGACTGTAAAAGTAAATATTAGAATGTGTTTACCCGGGTGGTGGAACTGGTAGACACGCAGGACTTAAAATCCTGT
>JBIQMJ010000157.1:0-10270 GCA_044463445.1 Segetibacter koreensis | reverse complement strand
TCGATATAAATAAAACGTATATCTTAAGATTATTGGATACATTATAATACACCCAAAAAACACATACCAAAACAATAAAACCAAAAAGAAATGTCATAAAGTATTTTAAATATGTTCCATGGTAACAAATGAAAGATTTGGCGCAAAGAAATATATTTTTTCCCCAAACAGATCAGTCTTCGGAAATTTTCCAAAAATAATGGACATTTTTAATAACTATAAATTATTGATCAACCAGTCAGAAAATTAAAATTTTAAAGAACAATGGAAACAATAGCCGAAATCAAAAACACAATCCGGCGATATGTAATCGAAACCACCTATGCGTCGCCAGACCAGGTAAAAGATGACTCTCTCATTTTTGCAGAAGGGATTTTTGATTCAATGGGATTTATAATGCTTATCAATTTTATTGAAGAAACGTTTCACTTCAAAGCAAAAGATTCAGAACTGCTTGAAGATAATTTTGAATCAATTGATGCGATGGCCCGGTTTGTCGAAAGCAAATTAAACTGATTCTAATGTGTGGAATTGCCGGAATATATAATTATCATTCAAACAAACAGTCTTCGATGGAACTGGACATTAAGAATATGCTTTCAGTTATCCGGCATCGCGGACCAGATGAAAATGGAATTTATCTTGGAGAAAATATAGCTATGGGTAGTGCACGGCTGAGTATCATTGATATTGATTCCGGCCAGCAACCTTTGAGTGATGAATCCGGAAATTACCGGATCGTTTATAATGGTGAAATCTTTAATTATACTGAATTACGGAGGGGGCTTGAGAAAAAAGGAGTCAGGTTCAAAACCCATTCCGATACAGAAGTAGTGGTGCAGATGTATGCCATTTATGGTGCTGATTGTTTGAAACAATTTAATGGCCAGTTTGCTTTTTGCATTTGGAATAAAAAAGAAAAAGAACTATTCCTGGCCCGCGACAGGGTGGGAATACGCCCATTGTTTTATTGGAAAAAGGAGACATCTTTTGCTTTTTGTTCAGAGATCAAGGGCTTGTTTACACTCGACTGTATTGAAAGATCTATTTCTGCGAAAAGCCTTGGGGAGATTTTTACATTTTGGACTACTATTTCTCCCAATACACCTTTTGAGAACATTTATGAATTACCTCCAGGCCATCAAATGACTGTTAAAGGCTCTTTAGTTCAAATTAAAAAATACTGGAGCCTTGAATTTGCTGAAAAAGGAAAATTCTATTCAGGAACGATAGATGAAGCTGCAGAAGAGCTTCGAAATTTATTAAAGGATGCAATAAAGATCAGGCTGAGAGCAGATGTACCGGTAGCGGCTTATCTGAGTGGCGGACTGGATTCTACTCTGACTACCGCTCTGGTCAAAGAGATTCACCCGGGAATTCTAAATACTTTCTCAATCGGTTTTAAAGACCCAACTTTTGATGAGACTAAATACCAGCAGGAAGCCTCAAAATATTTAAATACCAATCACACTTCTTTCGAATGTAGTTCAGAAGATATAGCCAGGCATTTTCAGGAAACAATTTGGCATACTGAATTTCCTGTTTTAAGAACTGCCCCTACCCCAATGCTAATGCTATCAAAAAAAGTTCGGGAAAGAAATATTAAGGTGGTGATAACAGGCGAAGGCGCCGATGAATTCCTGGGTGGGTATAATATTTTTAAAGAGTCAAAGGTCAGGAGATTTTGGGCAAAATTCCCGGATTCTTCCGTAAGGCCCAGGTTATTATCGAGGCTGTATCCTTATTTACCAATGATGCAAAATACAAATAACATTGCCACTAAAATGTTTTTTGGTTATAAACTTACAGAAACCGATTCGCCTTTTTATTCCCATTTATTGCGGTGGAATAATACTTCCCGTATCAAAAGTTTTTTTTCCGACAGTCTCAATAAAAAGCTGGAAGGATATAATCCAATTGACAGAATGCAGTGCAGCTTACCTCCCAATTTTTCAGCATGGAGCAACCTTGCCAAATCTCAATACCTTGAAGCCACCATTTTTATGTCGGGATATCTTCTATCTTCCCAGGGAGATAGAATGGCGATGGCTAATTCTGTAGAAGGAAGATACCCTTTTCTTGATTACCGGGTTATTGAATTTTGCAATAAGCTTCCTGATAATTTCAAATTAATCGGTTTGAATGAAAAATTTATTCTTAAGAAGATTAGCAGAGGTACAATTCCGGATTCAATCACTAAACGAATAAAGCAACCTTACCGGGCTCCCATTGCAACCTCTTTTTTTAATCCCGGTAACCTTTCTTATATTTGCGATGTTCTAACCTCAAAACATCTTGATGCTTATGGTCTGTTTCAACCGCAAAAAGTAAATACATTAATCAATAAATTACGTTTGCAAAAAAACATTTCAGAAGTTGACCAAATGGCTATTGCAGGTATAATTTCAACGCAATTGCTCTATAAATTATTTATACAAAATTCTATCCTCCCAAAAACTGAGTTCATCCAAAAAATAAAGGTTATTAAAGAATAACCCGGTTGTTTTATTAAGAGAAGACTAAAAAGCTATTTAGTGCGTTTTTATTTTTTGGCCAACTTTATTTTAAACAAAAAGAAAGACTGATAAAACATGTGTGGTATTGTAGGACTCATTAATAAGTCCGGCCTCCAGGCAGATTACAACATTCTTAAAAAAATGGCTGACACCATTCATCATCGTGGTCCTGATGATGATGGAGTGATGATTGATGGACCGGTAGGTTTTTTTCATAAAAGGCTTTCAATTATTGATATTGCCGGCGGACAGCAACCGATGACCTACAAAGATTTCACCATTGTATATAACGGAGAGATCTATAATTACATTGAACTTAGAGAAGATTTAAAAAAGAAAGGCCACTTATTTGAAACGTCCTCAGATACAGAAGTGATCCTGCATATGTATAAGGAATATGGAAAGAACTTCCTGAACCTGTTAAATGGAATGTTTGCTTTTATTATTTACGATAAAAATCAAAAGGAAATCTTCATTGCAAGAGATCATTTTGGAATCAAACCTCTGTATTGGTATTATGATGAGGATCTGATTGCATTTGGCAGTGAAATAAAAGCCTTGCTGGCTCATCCCGCAATTCAGGCTGAAAGTGATCCTGATAATTTGTACGAATACCTCACTTTCCAGTTTATAATGGGACCGGGAACCATGTTTAAAAATATCTATAAAATTCTGCCGGGCCATTACATGTGTATCAATTTAAAAAACTGGGAAATCAAAGAAGAAAAATATTGGGAGCCCAACTTCAATATAGATCATTACCATACCGAAGAATATTTTATCGTCGAACTGGATAAAATATTAAAGAAAACCATTTATCAGCAACTAAGAAGTGATGTTCCAATAGGCACTTATTTGAGTGGCGGAATAGATTCTTCATTTGTTACTATCGTCGCTTCTAAACTTTTAGACACCCGGATAAAATCATTTAGCGGCGCTTTCCGGGAAGGCCCTGAATTCAATGAACTGCAATACGCTCACTTTGCTGCCAAAACAGCGAATGCAGAGTTATTCGAAATTTTCCCTACGGAACAGGAATTTATCGATCTGATTCCTAAATTGATCTACCATCTGGATGAGCCGGTAGCCGGCCCTGGAATTTTTCCTCAGTATATTGTTTCCAGGTTGGCGTCGCAGCATGTAAAAGTAATTTTAGGAGGCCAGGGAGGCGATGAAATTTTTGGTGGTTACACCCGCTATCTGGTAGCTTACCTGGAACAGGCATTAAAAGGGGCAATTTATGAATCGAATGAAGAGGAAGAACACATCGTTTCCCTGGAATCTATTCTTCCCAATCTTCCCACACTTAAACAATACATCCCTATGATGAAGAGTTTTTGGAAGGAAGGCACCTTTGAACCCATGGACCGTCGGTATTATCATTTAATTGACAGGATGAGCTCTACGGCTGAATTTTTCCAGTTGGATTTTTTAAGGGGATGCAAACATGAAGAAATATTCCAAAAATTTTCAAAGGAATTCAACAACCCTGATACCAAAAGCTATTTTAATAAAATGACTCATTTTGATATGTTGGGAAGTCTTCCTGGGTTATTGCAGGTGGAAGACAGGGTCAGCATGTCTGTTTCCATTGAATCAAGAGTTCCGCTTTTAGACAGAAGAATTGTTGATCTTATTTCGAGGATGCCCGCAGGCATGAAATTTAAAGGAGGAGAAATGAAATATCTTTTGAAAAAAACCATAAAAGATATTATGCCTCCTGAAATTCTGAACAGAAAAGATAAAATGGGTTTCCCGGTTCCCTTGCATATCTGGTCAAAAAACAAGGCAAAGGATTTTATCATGGACACACTGTTATCAAAAAAGGCAAGAGAAAGAAATATGATCAACACCGAATATGTGGAAAAGCTGATCCTCGCAGAACAGCCATTTAGCAGGGGGCTTTGGGGGTTGCTTTCTTTGGAACTTTGGCATAATCAATTTATTGATAAATAAAATAAACATTCCGGATATTTATTCTTTTACTGCCATCTTTTTATGAGCAGGGAGATCTTAATTTCCGGAATACCACAATCTCAATCAAATATAAAATTTGAACGTACTTGTTCGTTTGCTTCAAAAGACCAAAATAAAGTGATGAATCAATATAATCAAAACCATTAAACATTTTAAACGTGAAAGAAAAATTATCCCTTAATGCAGACAATTGGAAAATTGAAAAAATCGGCGTCATCGGGCCTGGTATAGTTGGTATGCCTATGGCCGCCTTGCTGGCAAAGGCGCAAATTAAAATCGGAAGCGAAGAACCTGCAAAAGTGGTGGTGGTTCAAAGAAATTCTGTCAATTCAGGATGGAAAGTAGATTCAATTAACAACGGCAAATCTGTGATTGGTGGAATTGAACCCGAACTGGATGATATTACCCGCGAAGCAGTTGAAAAACGCATTCTTTCTGCAAGCTCTGATTTTTCAGTTCTTTCTGATGCCGATGTGATCCTTGTTTCTATTCAGACTGATAAAAAAGAAAATGGTTTCGAACCCGATTATGGTCCTATGTTTGGCGGATTGGAAAAACTGGCCGAAGCATTACAAAAAAAACCTGCTGGTAAAATTCCCCTGGTCATTTTTGAATCCACCCTGGCGCCGACAACGATGGATACTTTATTCCGCGAACATTTTAAAAAATATGGTTTGGAAGAAGGCAAAGATATTTTACTGGGAAATAGTCCCAATCGCGTCATGCCGGGCCGTTTGGTAGAAAGAATCCGTGATGCGGATAAGTTAGCAGGAGGCCTGCATCCTGAAACTCCCAAATTGGTTGCAAAATTGTATGACCACATTGTTACGAATGCTACGGTTTTTCAAACCAACAGCCTGACTGCAGAAATTGTAAAAACTTTGGAAAATGCTTATCGGGATGTGAGAATTGCTTTCTCCACAGAAATAGTAAGATACTGCGATGAAAACCATATTGATTTTTACAAAGTGAGAAATAAAGTAAACGCAATGCTTTCTCAATCTGATAATGCCTCTGCTGATCCAAACGCTGTACCCAGTGGCGGTTTGCTGATTCCAATGTTGGGAGTGGGTGGACACTGTTTGCCAAAAGATGGCATCCTTCTTTGGTGGAGAAATAATCAAAAAGGAAATGACAATTCTAAAAGTTTGATTCTTGAATCAAGATTAATCAATGATGCTTCGCCGGTTTATACTTTCAAACAAGCAGAAAAATCTTTTGGGAATTTAAAGGATAAAAAAATTGCGCTTCTTGGAGTGGCTTACAGGTTCAATTCTGAAGACACCCGGAATTCGCCCACACTCGTGTTGGCAAATTATTTAAGAGAAAATAATGTGGATTACATCATGCATGATCCTTATGTAAAAAATGATGATCAAAATCTTTTAAGATTTAACCAGCAGGATCATTTAACTCATGATTTAAAAAAGGCTTTGGAGTTTGCTGACTATATATTTATTTGTTCTGCTCATAAAGAATATATTGATCATTTTGATTTGGTCAATTCTCAAAAAAATATCAAAGGCATTATGGATGCTTCCAATATTTTCAACAGGAAGCAATTTGCCAGCCATCCTGAAAAGTACGCCGGCATTGGGAAAGGAACCAATGAACCTTCTGAAGAATTTGTGCAATTTGTTTATGAAAGTTTCCGCGCCATGGAAAAAGGGCTGGCGCTCGAATTACAGGCATTAATTCATTTTTATAATGAAAATTATGCTTTTGATGAATACAACAAAGTGAAATTTGAAGATGTACAGCGATTGGCAAAGACATGTTCGACAGGTTGTGAAATTGCTGATCCTGAAGCCATCGAACGTGTTCCTGTTTATAATAATTTTTCAAGTATTTTGGCAAAAAAAGGATTTGCCCATTCAAAAACTCAATTGGTTTGAAAATATTTTCAATAGTTGGCGCAAGACCACAATTTATCAAACTCGCTCCATTATCTTCAGCGCTTTCAGGATTACACCAGGAAATGATTGTGCATACCGGGCAGCATTATGATTATGCGATGTCTGAACAAATTTTTGAGGACCTTGGTATCAGGAACCCGGATATTCATTTGGAAATAAATGGCGGAAATCCAACTTCACAGATTGCACAAATGATGTTGAAACTGGAATCAGCCATGCTCGAATTTAAGCCTGACCTGGTAATTGTTTTTGGCGACACCAATTCAACTTTTGCGGGCGCGGTGATTGCTGCAAAACTGAACATTCCAATCGTTCATGTTGAAGCGGGCCTCAGAAGTTATAACCGCAGCATGCCTGAAGAAGTCAATCGCATTGTGGCAGATCATGTTTCAGCCTATTTATTTGCTCCTACACAGACTGCAGTGGATATTTTATATAAAGAAGGATTAGGCGAAAAAACTTCGTTTACTGGCGACATCATGGTGGATACGATAAAAAACAGCCTTGAAATCGCGCTTAAAAAATCTTCTGTTATTTCAGAATTAAAACTGGAAGGCCAAAAATTCAATTTGCTCACATTGCACCGGAATTACAATGTGGATAATCCAAAAATTTTAGAACATTTGATAAATGAATTAGGACAATCGGAGGAGAAGATCATTTTTCCCGTTCATCCAAGAACGCGGAAAATGCTGGATGAAACTTATTCGGTTCCGGAAAATATTTTATTTACCGATCCGTAAGGCTATTTTGATTTTATTGTTTTGGAAAATTCAGCCTATAAAATTATTACCGATTCCGGCGGAATTCAAAAGGAAGCCTATATTTTGAAAAAACCATGTATAACGCTTCGTACAGAAACAGAGTGGGTGGAAACTGTGGACGAAAAATGGAATCTTCTGATTGATCCTTCCAAAAAAAATATCGCTTCCAGGATCGCTTCTTTTGAACCACCTGAAAGTCAAAAAGAGATCTTTGGAAGAAATGTAACCGAAAAAATGATTCAAATAATTAATGATATTTAAAAATGGCGGAGCAACAAACATGGGCGATCATCGGAGGCGGAATGTTAGGAATGACTTTGGCTTTGAGGCTTTCAGCACAAGGATATAAAGTTACTATTTATGAATCGGCTGAAAAAGCCGGCGGACTTGCCAGTTCATGGAATATGGATGGCGTGGTTTGGGATAAATTTTATCATGTTATCCTGATGTCGGATTTGAACACCAGGAAAATTTTAAAAGAAATCGGCCTTGAAAATGAATTAAATTGGGTAGAAACCAAAACCGGTTTTTATTCAGATGGAAAATTATATTCCATGTCAAACCTCGTTGAGTTTTTTAAATTTCCCCCCATAAACCTGATCGATAAATTTCGCTTAGGCCTCACAATTTTTGCCGCATCTAAAATAAAAAACTGGGAAAAATTAGAGACCATTCCGGTAGCAGACTGGCTAACAAAATGGTCGGGCAAAAGGGTTTTTGAAAAGATATGGCTGCCTTTGCTGAAAGCCAAATTGGGCGACAATTATAAAAACACTTCTGCAGCTTTTATCTGGGCAACGATTCAAAGAATGTATGCCGCGCGAAAAAGTGGTTTAAAAAAAGAAATGTTTGGTTATGTGACCGGTGGTTATGAAAAAATAATCTCACGATTCGCAGAACATCTCGCCAATGCAGGCGTTACAATAAAATATAATTCTAAAGTAAAAGCAGTAAACAAACATTTATCGCAGAAAATAGAAATTGTGTGTGAAGATAATTCTTCAGCCATTTTTGATAATGTAATCTCTACATTGTCTTCAAAAGAGTCTGTAATAATTGCCCATCAACTTTCTGAATTGGAAAAACAACAACACTCAAATGTAAAATATCTTGGCGTTATTTGCCCTTCCGTTTTGCTGAAAAAATCTATTTCTCCTTTTTATGTAACCAACATAACTGACAACTGGCCGCCCTTTACCGGCATTATTGAAATGACTGCCCTGATCGACAAAAAAGAAACCAACGGAAATCATTTGATTTATCTTCCCAAATATTTAAATCCTGGAGACGAATTATTTTCAAAAAATGAAAAAGAACTGAAAGATTTGTTTTTGGGTTCTTTGTATAAAATGTATCCTTATCTTTCCGAAGACGATTTATATTTTTGGGGAGTTTCAAAAGCAAGAATTGTATTTGCTTTGCCAACAATTAACTATTCAAAAAAACTTCCCGGAGTTACTACTTCTTTGGGAAATTATTACATCATCAATTCTGCTCAGATCATCAATGGAACGTTGAATGTGAACGAAACGATCCAGGTGGCTGAAACAAAACTAAACGAAATTTTGAAAGACCATGAGTAACAAAAAACCGGTTGCGGGCATTTCTCTTGATTTGGATAATCAATGGTCTTACATGAAAATTCATGGTGATGAAGGGTGGGATAAATACCCATCTTATTTTGATATTTTCGTTCCGCATGTATTGAATGTATTGGATGAACTGAATCTGAAGATCACTTTTTTTATTGTAGGAAAAGATACAGAAACAGAGGAAAACCGGAAATATCTGAAATTGATCACCGATCGTGGACATGAAGTGGGCAATCATTCCTATCATCATGAATCGTGGTTGCAAACCTATAGTTACGAAAAAATTGAAAAAGAAATCAGGGGAGCTGAGGAAGCGATTTTTAATGCAACAGGACAAAGGCCTACCGGATTCAGAGGCCCCGGATTTAGCTGGAGTAAAGATTTATTGAAAGTGTTGGAAAGCCGTGGATATAAATTTGACGCTTCTACCCTTCCAACATATTTAGGTCCATTAGCAAGGATGTATTATTTCAAAAAATCTGATCTAAGTAAAGAAGAAAAGAAGGCGCGCAAAGAACTTTTCGGAAAATTCAGCGAAGGATTTAGAAAATTGAAACCATATAAATGGGATTTGGGAAATGGCAAAAGCATTACAGAAATTCCTGTAACCACCATGCCGGTTTTTAAGCTGCCTTTCCATTTAAGTTATCTGATTTATCTGGGAAATATTTCAATGCCTTTGATGAAATTATATTTGAATACTGCTATCCGAATGTGTAAAATAACTAAAACTCCAATAAGCTTTTTGCTTCACCCACTTGACCTTATTGGCGGCGATCAGATTACGCAACTTGCTTTTTTTCCCGGGATGAGTGTAAGCAGCATAAAAAAAGTGGAAATATTTAAAAATGTGATTAGGTTTTTGCAAAAGCATTATGAATTGGTGGATATGTCAAAGCATTGGGAAATTTTGGACAAACAAAAAATTAAAGTCACAAAAATATAGCTGAGGCTAATCAATTAATAATTCATATATGATTAATGGTAAAACCATCACCATAGTTCTTCCTGCTTACAATGCTTACCTGCCCCACCAAATATTTTAAAGAGGCATCTTCTATTAATTTAAAAAGAAGTATTCAATATGGGATAGGTGTGATGCAAGTCTCCTTAAGATATCGATTTGAAAAATGGGGAGTTATTAATAAAAAATACATGAAAATATTAAATTCTTCTTTCAAGATTTTGGATAATTAAATAGCTCAACTAATTCACAGATTCAATAAATAAGTACATGAAATTAGCTCAGAATTTTTTACTTAAAAATTTGAAAACGCCTGTTATTTCAATAATAATATTCATTCTTGCTGCAGGAACGCGTTTGTTTTTTAGAGATGATGTTGGGGGTAGGACTTTTTTTATTATGGTATCACTTACTGCATCTTATTATGCGTATCATAATTTAAGAACGCAATGGAAAGAAATTTCAAGAGGAATACTTATTGGGTTGGCTACCTGGATGTTTTTGATTCTTGTTATTGAAACTGTAAAAGCAGCAATTTCAA
>JBIQMJ010000156.1:0-10418 GCA_044463445.1 Segetibacter koreensis | reverse complement strand
TGAATAATTGCCTTTAAAACTATAATAGCTGGCAAGATAGGGAAAGAAATAAACTGAAAGCCTAAGATCATTATTATCATAAGAAGAAATCAGATTAGTATCAATTGAGGCTACAAAAAATGTTTTTGAACCATAGTTTCCTGATTGGGTACTATAAAAAATAACTTCTTTATTAAAAGGGTGGAATGGAACATAGGAAGTCGCATCTACATCGCTTCCGTTATAATCGAGCAAATCACTCTGTATTTTCAATGTTGCATCCGCATATTTATAAGCGCTGTCATACATTCTCATTGAGAGGTAAGTACGCGCCAGGGTACCATAGGAAGCGGCCCTGGAAGGCCGCATTGGATGAACTGGCTTATCTGGTAATAAGCCTTCAGCCTCATCTAAATCTTTAATGATCTGATTATAACAATCAGTAACAGTGGATCTGACAGATGGTATCGTATTATCAGAACTAAGCCTTAAAACGATTCCTAAATCTTTTTTGGAGCTGTCCTTATCATAAGCTTTGCCATAATCCCATACCAAATTCAGAAAGTAATAGGCCCTGTAAAATAATGCAGATCCTTTGATATTATTCCACTCGGAAATATTTGCTGATGTTTTTTCGATTTGTCTTAATTGATCCAGGCATAAGTTTGCATTAAATATCACATCGTATTCGTCTGACCAGTCTCCTCCATTATTATAAGTTTTCAAATTCCAGGTATAGGCTTTCTGGCTGTTTCGATCTAATGAATTATAATCCCCCGGTAGCACAAAATAGTCATCAGCGCATGTTTCCCCAAAGCCAGAGGTATTGGCATTCATAATATAATTATAATCCAGAAGGGCCCGAAGATCGGCAAGGGTATTGGGCGTTACTAATGATTTATCTGATTTCTCATCCAGGTATTTTTTGCATGAAAGCAATTGGAATGAAAGTGTAAACAGAATGCACACTTTTATAAAACGGCCGATTTTATTGTTACTTGTTTGCATGGTTTTTGAATTTTAAAAGTTAGCTCTGATCCCAAAAGCATATGATTTCTCTGGGAGTAAACTAGTGGGATAATCGGGGTCCAGGTTTTCTTTGTTTGCCCGCCAGATGATACCGAGGTTGGAAGCATTTATATATAATTCAATATTTTGGAAGTTGCTATTTTTAAAGGGTAATAACCATGAAAGGTTTATGTACTGAATTCTGATATTGTCTGCCTTTAAAACAGTAGCCTCTGAAAGTGCATAAAAGCCATCCCTGCTACCATCAACAGGATAAACGAATGACGGGACATTGGTTTTTAGTTCATCGCCAGGCCTCATCCATCTTTTATCATAATCTCTGGTGCCCGCTCCATAATTGATTAATCCCGAATAGCTAAGAGCAGCTTTCTGAAAATAATACCCCAATTTATAGATCAGGTTTACTGATAGTGAGATTCCTTTATAGCCAAATGTATTGATCAGAGAGCCAAATATAGGCGGTGAAGAAGGGCCAACGTAAACCACATTGCCTTCTGAACCTTTTTTGAATCCTTCAGTAAAAATTGCATTATAGTCTGTGCTTTTTTTCCCATCTACATATCCCTGTGGATTACCATTAGCATCAAGGCCTCCCCATTTGTATGCTGAAATGGAATACAATGGTTTTCCAATAACAGGGATTATTAATCCTCCACCTCCTAATTTTGAAACAATTTTATTTGCTTCAGTGGTTTCATATTTTGTTGTCTTATCACTGTTGTAATTAAAAAGCAGCACGGTATTCCATTTAAACTTTCCAACAAGGGTGCGTGTATTTAAAGTAACATCAACTCCGTTACCGCTAATGGCCGCCACGTTTTTAACAATCGTCCTTGAACCACCCCACGTGGTATAATCGTAAGGGGTGCTGCCATACAGATCCGTACCTTTTTTATGGTAATATTCCAGAGTTCCTGAAATGTGGCCTTGTCCTGCAACAAAATCGATTGCCGCATTAAGCATCGAAGTTTTTTCCCATCTTAGATTAGGGTTATTTATAGTTCTAATCATTGCATAAGGGAAACCAGTTGCAGGAGCGTCAGTAAAATAGGTGGCAACTGCCGCGGCAGTCTTACTTAAATCAACATTGCCACTATATCCATAAGTTACTCTTACATTAATTGTTGAAAAAAGAGAACTTTTATAGAAGGATTCTTTGGAAAGCTTCCACAGTGCACCAACTGACCATAGAGGTTTCCATTTATCATTCGTATTTGCACCGAAGATATTGGAGCCATCCTGTCTTCCGCTGGCAGAGATGACGTACTTGTTTTTATAACTATAAGAAGCATTTCCATAAAATGAAACAAAGCGGTGTATGGTATTACCGAAGGAAAGATTACCGGGAATTTTCTGGTAGGATCCATCTACAAATGTTGGATAATAATTTACCAGATCCACATTTGAATATTGCAATGGATCTTCCTGGAAGCCATAAATTACGTTCTGATCACTGGTTTGCTGTACCTGCCTCAATTCCATGCCTGCAATGGCAGAAAGACCACGATTCCCCCATGTATTACTGAAATTAAGTTGTGCCCTGCCGGTATAAGAGCCGGTAAAAGAATTGTATAGATTTTTTATTCCGCCTTTAGGAATAATGTAATTCACGGTACCTGTAGTATTATCAATTTGGGTAAACTGGTTGATCAGACTGCGTGTACTGTAGCTATTGATGTCTGCCAACTGTGAAGTATTGGTTTGTTGTTTTTGATACTGATATTTTACTTCTACGTTCAAGGCTTCGCTTAACTTGTACTGAATCCCCAAATTGGCATATAATTCATTCAGATGGGTTTTACCAATATTATACTTATAATCCTGTAGAGGCACATATTCCCAACTTAATAACTTGCCTTCTCCGGCAGTATCTGTATATTTATTCCGATAGGCAGTTACCACTGGCAGCGGATTGCCGGCAGCATCTGCAAATTGGAGATAGGGAACCTGCCTTCCTCCCACGGTAATAGTATTGTAGGCAGGAAGTCCTGAAGTCCTGTTGTTGTTGGTATAATAAGCGCCGATATTGATCAATAAATTTTTGAGCGGCCGGATAGAATTGTTGAGATGTAGATTTATCTGATCCGATACAGTTCTTAATTCGCCAAGGTTCCTGTTATATCCGATTGAAAAGGTAAAGGCATTTACGGCGCCTCCGCCGCTTAGATTCAAACTGTATTGCTGTGTAACTGCATTTCTTAAAAAATATTTCCGGTATTGTTCGCGGCTATCAATTGCTTTCAGGGAATTAATATCTTTAGCGGAATCTTCTGCGCTGATCAACCCCATTTTCCTCTTGTTAAAGACCTCAACGGCGGGAGTAAGTGCCTGGTATGGGCTGGTTATTGCTGAATTAAAAAAGCCGTTATTGAAAAGAAATTCTTCCATGTTTATTTCATCTGTGGAAGATACCTGTGGTAAATAATTTAAATCGGGTTTTGGGTTTACCATTACATTGGTATTAAAACCCACTTTTAGTTTTTGATTCAACTTCCCTTTTTTGGTATTGATGACTATGACGCCGTTTCCTGCTCTTGCTCCCCAGATAGAGCTTGCTGCTGCATCTTTTAAAACAGTGATACTTTCAATGTCATTGGGATTGATGTTGTTGATGTCACCTTCGTAAATAAAGCCGTCCAATACAATTAATACAGCAGTTGAGGCATTGATTGTGCTTAGTCCCCGTACTGTAATGTTGTCGTTTTTATGCTGGCTGTTGATGAGCTTATTATTATCAAACAGCACGCCGCTTGAAACACCTTCTATTCTTTTTAAGATATTAGTGCCCACCTGCTGATTCAGTGTTTCATTGCCAATGAAATCAAAGCTGCCGGTAGCTCTTTCCTTTGGAATCTTCTGGTAGCCGGTGTTAACAATTTCAACTTCCCGGAGTTTTTTTGATTCCTGTAGCAGGGTTATTCTTATAAAGGTATTCCCAGTGATTACATGTTCAATTGTCTCATAACCGATACTGCTTACCTTAAGGGTATCGCCGGGTCTGACCCGGGTAAACTCGAACATACCCTGGTTGCCGGAAATAACGATTCTTTTGGTTCCTTTGAGAGTAATGGTAGCAGACGAAACAGGCTCTCCGGCTTCATTGATAATTTTTCCTTTTAAACTGAATGACTGGCTAAACGCATAAGACGAAAAAAGCAGTTGGATGGAGAGAATAATTATAATTGGTTTTTTATTACAAAAAAAACCACTGGTAAAATTTTTGCCTTTGTTTTTATAGATGCTCATAATTTGTTTGTTTTTGCGGTTTATTTATTAGTGATTACGGCTACCTGGATGGCTTTTTCCTTTTGTGTGACGGTAAATCCATTTTTCTGAAGAAAAGATTTTAATGAGACAGGAGAAAGATGAAAAAGATCAGCAGGTAACTCTACATCGATATTACCTGAAATGCCTGTTTCATCAATCAAGGGAACAGAAGAATGGCTGTTTAGAAAATCCATGAGAACCCGCATAGGCTGATTAGTCATAAATTTGCGGATACTTTTCTTTGCGTAATCCATTTCTGGTTTTCCGCCTTTGGTAGCTATGGGATTGGTAGCTTCTTTTTTTGTAATGATGAGGCAATTGATCTTTCTTATAGACTGCACAACTTTTACTCCCAGGTATCTTTTCATATCATCCTTCATATAGCTTTGAAACTCAGACAGAGAGGAGGGGGGAATCATCAAATCATAGCAGAACAGATTTTGATAATAAGCACTATCGTAAATTTCTGAAGGCTTGAACATAGTTTTATGACTGCATTCGATTAATATCCTGTTATAAGGCCGGTTGAGTTCATCAGGATATGCAGCTTTGAGCAACATAATCGGGGGATTATTAAACATGCAAAACCTGGTAATTTTACCGCTGTTATCCCTGATTACATTTTCATTCACTACGATCCCTTCGATATATTTAGTAAACAGGGAGCGGTAGAGAAAATCACTGTCCTTGCCTCCGTTGCCATTTACAAGCAAGGGTATATCTGCTGAAAAATCCAGTAAATCTATTTTGTTATGGATTCCATTAACAATACCTTTTAAGGCATTTGTTATATTTAAAAAAGTTAGTTCGTTTTGTGAAGTAGTGGCAATGATCTTTCCTTTGTTATCAATCCATACATAATGAGGAATAGATATAAAAGGAAAGTAAGGGACCATCTCGGACTGTAGCAGACTGTAAGGAAGATTAAGATCATCTCCGGTTCTTTGTTTTCGCTTTGCAAAAAAGGCTGCTACTTTTTTTACATCATCATGTGGAAAAACATTGACTAATATTATTTGTATTTTATCGCCAAATTCTTTTTGAAGTTTTTCCGATTCCGGCATAGCTTCGATGCAGGAGCCACACCAGGTACTCCAGAAATCAAGGATCACCAGCTTGCCTTTCAAATCAGATAATCTTATTGTCGAAGAAGGATAATTATAAACGTTCGTTAAGGTGATGTCCGGTACTGTATCACCGATATGGAGAGGCGTTACTTGCTGCCCCGTGCCTGCAAAGGGCCATAGGAGTATCATTAAGCAATAAATTAGTCTCATTGCATTATTTTTATTGATGAAAAAATGAGTGTAAAATCTTAATATCGTGAAGTCAGCCTAAGTAGGATTTTTAGGTTTACACTCAAATAATTCTTTGAGCCATTTAACATCAATTCTAACCTCTGCCATAGGATATTCAATTTAACAGCGGGTTTTATTGTCATCCAAATCTTCAGTATTATTCAAAGGGTTTTGGGAAGGAACCTTTATTAAGGGCCTTACAAATATTTGTGCCTGTTCCCAATAATAGCACCGGTTCATTACTTCTGTTTTTAGCACCTGGCGCAAATGTTTTGCAGGCACTAAGCCATTCAGATCGTATTGGTACTGTAACACTTTTCTGGCGATACTTTCTGCAGCATTGGCATTTGCGATTAGTCGTTCCGCATAGCGTTTTAGCAGTGGGTAATAATAATTCACTGCCTCAGCAGCAGGTGGTTCAATTTTTCTCATTCAGTCCTATTTTAAGTTTCAGAAATTAGGTGAGAGAGTCCTCTTTATTTTTAGAAACTGGTTTAATATTTATATAGAGAGAATAAAAAATCTTTTTTTAAGAAGGCTAACAGTGGCCGCCGTAAAGACTACCGGCGGCCTTAGCTCTTTTTTTTTACACATGAGATTGAGCGGCTGCCAGGGTGTAACGGTTATGATTACACGCAATTCAACTTAAACAGGATTCTTTGGTTTTTCAGCGTAAAGAATTTGAATAAGACTTCTAAATTGGTTGGTAATCTGCCATTGTTTTAAGTGAAGGTAGAATTGGTGATCTTTATATTGCTGATTAGATGAGTAGTTTGAATACAAGCATTCAGATATTCCAGCAATGTAATTTTGCAGAACGGGGAGTTTTGATAAAATGAAATGTTGCCCAAAATTGCGTGGTTGATGCTTGTGACACCTGCAACCATTTACATTCATAAGGATATTTAAGCAGTAATTCTTCATCGTTAGCAAATTGCATAACTATACCCAATTTTAAAAGAAAAGTACTTCTCAGAAAAAAGCCTGACTTCCTTTTAAGAAGTTTTAGTAGATTTGAATAAAATTTAAAATGAAAGTTGGAAATAACATAAGGAAGGTTAGAGAATCTTTAAAAATGGAGCCTGAAATAGTTGCAAAGGGTTTGAAAATTGATTTGAATCATTATTTGGACATTGAAGATGACAAGGTTGATATTACGCTGAATGAATTTGAAACGATAGCTAATAAATTGTCATGTACTGTCGTTGAGATTATTGAGTTAAATGAGCCTACGAAAGGAATAAGAAATTATTTCAACAATAATAATGGCAATCAAGGCACTATTGTTAATGTTCAGGGTATTAATCAGGGAGAAATTAGGAATGCTTATAAAGAATTGTATTCATCAGAACTGAACAGAATTCCAAAACTTGAGAAATTACTTCGAGAAAATGATATAAAGTTTAATTTTTAAACTTTCATTCATGAAAATTGGAAATTCAATACGAGAGATAAGAGAATTTGAAAAAAGTTACAAAAGGAAGTATGTGGCTGATAGACTGAGTATTACAACTCGTGCGTATGCTAATATCGAAAACAATGTTTCCGAGATAACATTATCCAAATTGGGGAAACTGTCAGAAATTTTTCAATGTTCTATAGATTATATTCTCCATTATAGCGAACGAAAATTCAATTACTTCAATCATATAAATAATAACCAAGGAAATCAAGGATATATTCAAATTAATCAAGCCCAGACGGGGTTCATCAATTCAGAAAAAATTAAGTTATTAGAAGATTTATTAGAGTGTGAAAGGAAACGAATAAATTTGTTAGAGGCATTATTACGAAGCTACAATATTGATTTTTAAATTCACAATAAAATTTACAATATGAAAATCGGAGAAAATATTCGAGAAATAAGAGAAAAAGAAAAGGGATTAAAAAAAGAAGATGTGGCAAAATCCCTTGGGATCACAACTAAAGCTTATAGTAATATTGAAAGTAATAATGCAGACATAACTTTAACCAGATTATATGAGCTTGCGGATATTTTTGGCGTATCGCCTGACTATATCTTAAACTATCAGGATAAATCGACATTTACCAATCATTTTAATAACTACGATGGTAATCAGGGTACAATTATAATGTACCAGGGATGTGCTGAAACTAAAAACCTGGAAGAGCAATTGAAAGAAAGTAAGGAAAAGTTACGGGTGCTAAAAACGAATATTAGGGCAAAGAGTAACTAATGATCAATCGATTCCCAATTTCATTTCATTTGACTATGCCCTTTCATTTCATATAAGCACCAGTATCTACATATTGTAATTCCCGTTTCAGTTGATCTTAAAATGGAAAAGGTTCTTCACCTTTGTGATTATACCCGTCAATAGGATCACTACCCATAAATTCAAATTATGCAATGGTTAATTTACCATCATTAGACGATTCGCTTTTGTTGTAAATACACTTGCTGCTATGTAACAAAAGCTAATGACTTTACATTTCAGTTATTTCCAAAAAATGAGGTTTTTACTGTTCCAGATTCGATGAGATACGTGGACTGGAAAAGAAATTACGATCATTAAGGTATCGTGTTTTTTCCTTACGAATTTTTTTCTAAAAAAAATGTTATTTTTTTTGATATTCCAAAAAATAATATTACGTTTGATCCTGAATTAATTTTTATTCTTAAACAACACAACTGCTTTTAGCTCCCTTCAAATATTACATTTCTGTCTGAAACGGTTCAAATGCTTTTATGTTGTCTTTAATAATAAAATTGGTTAATTGTTATAAAACTGTTTAATAACGCTTAACAAAATTAACGGTGAGAGGTATTAAGTATCATACACTGATTGTCTTATTCTTCGCAAGCATTCACTGCCAGAGCCAATCTGTAGACAGCCTGCAACAAAATCTTCAAAATATACCCGATAAATTTTATGCTAAGGTTCAAAAAAAATATGCCGGCATTGATCAATCACTTTCCCGGAAATCCATTAAATATTTAAAAAAACTGGAGCGTCAGGAAAACAAACTCAATAAGAATTTTAAACTGCTTGATTCTACAACTGCTAAAATAAATACAGGAGTTGCGGATAAATACAGCAGTTTTATCAAAAGCCTTTCAGAAAAAAGTAAACGAGTAAGAAATGTAAACCTCAACCAATATAATTCTTACATAGATACACTATCAACCTCATTGGCTTTCCTTAAAAAGTTTACTGATATATCTTCTGATAAAACAAGGATGCCTATTGCTGCCCTTGACCGGTTGAAAGATAAACTCAACCAGTCAGAACAGATCAGCAAGTTCATTTCTGAGCGCAAACAACAAATTCAGCAATTACTATCCGGTTATACTAAAATACCTGTTTCTCTAAGGAAACAATTTGAAAAGATAAACAAGACGGCCTATTACTACAAGGCACAGATAGGTGAATACAAAGCGATGCTCAAAGACCCCAAGAAAATCGAAGAGAAAGCACTGAGTGTGTTGAACAAAATGCCCTTCTTTCAAAAGTTTATGAAGGAGAATAGCCAGCTCGCATCGCTTTTTGGATTGCCTGAAAATTATGGTACCCCTTCAAGTCTTGCAGGATTACAGACGAGAGCTTCTGTCCAGGAACTGATCCAACAAAGAATAGCAGCGGGCGGCCCAAATGCCATGGCACTTGTACAACAGAATCTTCAGAACGCACAGGCGCAACTTACGCAGTTGAAGGATAAGCTGTTGAAATCTTCGGGACTTCAGGTAATGTCAGGAGATGTGGACATGCCCAATTTTAAACCCAACAATCAGAAAACCAAACCTTTTCTTAAAAGACTTGATTACGGTTTTAATGTTCAGTTTGAAAAGAATAATTCCTTAATGCCTTCTACGAGCGACCTGGCCGCTACCATTGGCTATAAGATCAATGATAAGAGCGAGGTTGGTATCGGCGTTAGTTATAGACTGGGCCTGGGAAGCATTCAGCATATTCAATTCACCAGCCAGGGAATTGGTTTAAGAAGTTACCTGGATTGGAAGATGATAAAACAATTTTTTATAAGCGGAGGTTATGAAATGAATTACAACAGTGGCTTTAAAAGTATTCAACAGTTAAAGAATGAGGATCTGTGGCAGAGAAGCGCATTAGCAGGGATCGGCAAAAAATACCAGATCAGTAAAAAGCTTAAGGGAAATGTACAATTATTATACGATTTCTTGGCCTACAAACATATGCCTGTATCACAGCCATTTTTATTTCGGGTAGGATATAATTTTTAAAAATGATGAAAAGAATGAACCAATTAAATTTTTTGAACCAATTCCGATGTATAAATTTTATTCTTTTACTTTTTTGTTTGTCGACAACATCCTGGTGCCAAACCACTCCTAATGTTAATGATTATTCAAAAATTATTGACGTGCTTCCACCCTCGCCTAATGCTGCATCTTTGGGAAAATATGGGACTATCGATTTGAGCTTAGCTTCCGGTATGGCTAATATAAATGTTCCAATATTTGATTATGCTTCAAGGAATCTAAAAATTCCATTATCCTTATCTTATACTAGTAATGGATTTAAAGTTGATGAACTATCTGGAATAGTGGGTAATGGATGGTGCTTGAATGCAGGAGGGGTTGTCACCAGAACAGTTTATGGAGCAGTTGATGAAATTTCACAACGTCTGTCAGTACCAGCCGATTTTCCAGCCAGATCAAGGGCGTTGGTTGATTTTATGGAAAATGCGAGTAATTTGGATGCGTATGCTCCTTTTGATGTACAACCAGATATTTTTTCATTCAATTTCAATACATATACCGGAAGATTTATTCTGGACAGCAATCTAAATCCGGTTCAACTATCACATTCAAATATATCTATTGAAAGTAACTTCAGTTTCAGT
>JBIQMJ010000155.1:0-10442 GCA_044463445.1 Segetibacter koreensis | reverse complement strand
ATGTTGATAGGCAATATAACATTCTGATGGAAGGAAGTTATCAATTCGGCAATGACAAAATAGAAACTTCTAATTCTACGAGTAATAATTCAACCAATATTATCTCTTTTTCTGCAGGTCCTGTTATTTATTTTAATAGCAGTGTTGGTATAGAATTTTTACTTAATTATTCTTCTACTGGGACTATTGGTTATAAAGGAAGAGGCAATTCATTTGGAGCCGGAATCGGATTACAAATTCATTTAGAGAAAGAAAAATATTAAAAGTCATGAAACCCCTAATTGATGCCAGGTTGTAGTTTGTGCGCTAACTTGAGTTTTTGTTGAAATTTAAGCACCTTTGGGATTCCTTTTTCCAAACAGTAAGCTGCCGATTCTTACCATATTACTTCCTTCTTCGATCGCAATTTTATAATCGGCGCTCATGCCCATAGAGATAGTTTGTAGTTTGGGGTTTGTAGTTTGTAGTTTATAGAAAAGAGATTTTAATTGGCGGAATTCTCTTTTCACCACTTCTTTATCATTGGTAAATGAGGCCATCCCCATTAAACCTTTTATAGAAATATTTTTAAAAGAATCAGCAGAATTGGTGTCAGCAATTCGTGTTACCAACTCCTTCAATTCTTCCTCATTCAATCCAAATTTTGTTTCTTCTTTAGCTATATAAACCTGCAACAGGCAATTAATGATCCGCTTATTTTTTTTGGCTTCTTTATTAATTTCCTTTAATAATTTTTCACTGTCCACGCTCTGGATCAAATGCACAAACGGCGCTATTAATTTTACTTTGTTCGTTTGCAAATGACCGATTAAATGCCACCGGATGTCTTTGGGAAGCTGCTGATATTTTTGCACCAATTCCTGCACATAATTTTCGCCAAAGTCTCTCTGCCCAAGATGATATAATTCTAAAATATCCTCAACAGGTTTGGTTTTGGAAACCGCAACCAACGTTACATTTTTTTCTTTTAATCCGGAAGTTATCTTTTTGTATAATTCAGAGTCAACAGACATTTTTTTATTTTTTTCAACCCTTATAATCCCTTACTACAATATCAAATCGTTTCTGCGAAATTTATACCATTTCTATTTCAGCAAACAAACAAATATTCACAATTCCCGTTTTCCATTGAATGATTTCCTCCATTAGCACATCAGCTAATTAGCACATCAGCTAATCGAAAACATCATTTCAAAATCCCCCTGCTGATCACGATTCGCTGTACCTCGCTGGTGCCTTCATAGATTTGCGTAATTTTTGCATCGCGCATCATTCTTTCCACATGGTATTCTTTTACATAGCCATAGCCGCCATGGATCTGAACCGCCTCTGTGGTAGCCCACATGGCTGTTTCACTTGCAAAAACCTTTGCCATTGCAGCGCTTTCCGTGTAATCTTCGCCTTTATCTTTTTGCCATGCAGCATGAAGGCAAAGCAAACGGGCGGCATCAATTCTTGTAGCCATATCAGCGATCTTAAATTGAATGATCTGGTGATTTTTGATTTCTGTTCCAAATGCTTTTCTTTCTTTGGAATAAGCAATTGCTCTTTCCATCGCGCCGGAAGCCAGTCCCAGCGCTTGTGAAGCAATTCCTATTCTTCCTCCGGATAATGTTCTCATGGCGAATTTGAAACCAAATCCATCTTCACCGATCCGGTTTTCTTTCGGCACTTTTACATCGGTAAATGAAATGCTGTGGGTATCGCTTCCACGGATTCCAAGCTTGTTTTCTTTCGCTCCCACTTTTACGCCGGGCGAGTTTTTCTCCACAATAAAAACATTAATTCCGTGGCTTCCTTTTTCAGGATGCGTTTGTGCAATTACCAAATAAAGAGAAGCAGAATTTCCATTCGTGATCCAGTTTTTGACTCCGTTGATCAGATAATGATCGTTTTTTTCTTCGGCGGTCGTTCTTTGTGAAGTGGCGTCGCTACCGGCTTCCGGCTCACTTAATAAAAATGCGCCGATATATAATTCGCCATCTTTTTTTCCCTTCGCAAGGGGCGTTAAATATTTTTTCTTTTGTTCTTCGGTACCAAACGCTTCCAGTCCGTAGCACACCAGGCTATTGTTTACACTCATGCAAACGCTGGTGCTTGCATCCACTTTGCTGATCTCTTCCATGGCCAGTACATAGCTGATCGTATCCAGCCCGGCGCCTCCATATTCAGGAGGAACCATCATCCCCAGGAATCCCAGGTCAGCCAGTTTCATCACTTGTTCATAAGGAAATTTTTGTTGTTCATCGCGTTCAATGACGCCGGGTAAGCATTCAGTGTTGGCAAAATCACGTGCAGCTTGTCTGATCATTAATTGCTCTTCGGAAAAAGAAAAATCCATAAATTATTTTTTTGGTATTTGCAAAAGTAGGTTAATTAAGTAATGTACTAATTAGCTAATGTGCTAATGAAGCAATGCATGAATGTTCATTTTAAAATTAATTTAAGCGATTTGTTCGTTTAATTCAAAAATAAATTTCATTATTATTTATCTGTTTACTGTATTTCAATCTACGCGATTTCCTATTGACATCAAACACATAATTTTTACATTTCCCCATCAGTAAATTAGCATATCAGCTAATTATCGCATTATCGAATTGACTTACCTTCGCAGCCAAAATTTTTAAAGTATATAATGCAGGCTGAAGTAAATACAAAACTGGTAAACGAAATAAAAAAGCGCAGGACATTTGCCATCATTTCTCACCCGGATGCGGGAAAGACAACTTTGACTGAAAAATTTTTGTTGTTTGGCGGTGCCATACAAACCGCTGGTGCTGTAAAAAGTAATAAAATCAAAAAACATGCTACTTCCGATTTCATGGATATCGAAAGACAGCGTGGAATTTCTGTGGCTACTTCTGTAATGAGTTTTGAATACAAAGATATTTTGGTGAATCTGCTCGATACGCCCGGCCATAAAGACTTTGCGGAAGATACTTATCGCACTTTGACCGCTGTTGACAGTGTGGTTTTGGTAATTGATTCGGTGAAGGGCGTGGAAGAACAAACAAAAAGATTGATGGAAGTGTGCAGAATGCGCGATACGCCGGTGATTGTTTTTGTAAACAAGCTCGATCGTGATGGGAAAAATCCATTTGATCTTTTGGATGAAATCGAATCAGAATTGAATATTCAGTTGCATCCGCTGAGCTGGCCGATTGGTATGGGGAAAGAATTTAAAGGCGTTTATAATTTATTTGAAAAAAGCCTTTTGTTATTTACGCCCAGTCAAAAAATAACAGAAGAAGATCTGCCGATTGAAAATATCAAACATGAAATTGTAGACCAAAAACTGGGTGCAAAAGATGCCGCCCGTTTGCGGGAAGACGTTGAGTTAATTGAAGGCGTTTATGGAGATTTTGAAAGACAACCTTACCTGGAAGGGAAAATTGCGCCGGTATTTTTTGGAAGCGCTATCAATAATTTTGGGGTGAAAGAACTGCTGGAAACATTTATACAAATCGCACCGTTGCCGCAGGAGAGAGCTGTAACGACACGGATTGTAAAGCCTGATGAAAATAAATTCAGCGGGTTTGTTTTTAAAATACACGCCAACCTGGATCCACGGCACCGTGATAGAATTGCTTTTCTCAGAGTGTGCGCCGGGAAATTTGAGCGCAACAAATATTTTCATCACGTTCGTTTGGGCAAGAATGTACGTTTCAGCAATCCTTACACTTTTTTAGCAAGAGACAAAGACATTATTGAGAGCGCCTATCCGGGAGATGTGGTGGGTTTGTTCGACACCGGGAATTTTAAAATTGGCGATACGCTTACAGAAGGAGAAAATTTTTATTTCACCGGGATTCCTTCTTTTTCTCCCGAGATTTTTAAAGAAGTAGTGAATAAAGATCCGATGAAAACAAAGCAGCTTGAAAAAGGTTTGTTGCAATTAACGGATGAAGGCGTGGCGCAATTATTCACTCAATTTGGAGGCAATAAAAAGATCATCGGTTGTGTAGGAGAATTACAATTTGAAGTGATTCAATATCGTCTTTTGCATGAATATGGCGCGTCTGTTCAACTCAATTCTTTGCCTTATTACAAAGCCTGCTGGATCACTTCCAAAGACCCGAAAAAACTGGATGATTTTATTAAATTCAAGTCAGGAAATATTGCGCGTGATAAAGATGGATTATTGGTTTACCTCGCTCAAAGCGAATGGTTTTTAAACACTGAAAGAACGAATAATCCGGATATTGAATTTCACTTTACGAGTGAGATTCATAAGTGAAATTTATCTCAACAATGTGACTGTTCCCTTTCTGTCAATATTTCCGCAAACTGTTTTTGCTTTTACAATATATACAAAAACGCCGCTATTTTGTGCCTCACCCTGAAAAGAGCCATCCCAACAGAATGAAGAATTGTTTGTATGAAAAACTCTTTGGCCCCATTGATTGTAAATACTCAAATCAAGGTTTGAAATCCGCCCCCAGCTTGCTACTCCGAAGCAGTCATTTAAGCCATCATTATTGGGTGTAAATGAATTTGGAAGGCCATAAAAAATGTTGGTATCATATTTCACCTTTACTAAAATGCTGTCGGAATTAGTGCAGCCATTTTGGTCTTTGCCGGTTACTTTGTAAACTGTCGAAGAATTTGGAGTGGCGGTTGGATTAGGAATTGCCGGATTGTCTAATCCCAAAGAAGGCGACCATGAATATTCTAACGCACCTAAAGCAGTGAGCTGTACAGAAGGCTGAGTGCAGTTGATATCATTTGATTTTCCAGCCTTTACACCCGGTAGTGGTAAAACCGTAAGTTGGGTAAACAAAGTAGCGGAATCATTACAAGTATTTTCTCTGATTGTTACTGAATATGTAGTCGTTTGATCAGGGCTGGCAACCGGATTATTAATATTGGAATTGTCGAGAGAATTTGCCGGGCTCCAAGTGTATATATCCCCGCCCGAAGCATTTAATTGCTGATTGGCATTTTTGCAAATTTGTTCGTCTGCTGACACAGAAAAAACTGAAGCTGGCCGCACTGAAACTTTTATCGAATCGTTATAAACGCAGGATTGTGCATCCGTAATTTTTACATAATAAATCGTGGTATTTTGGGGAGAGGCAAGAGGGTCAGCCGCTGAGGCATCGTTAAGAGTAGCCGCAGGCGACCAAATATATCCGTTGCCCCCGGCAGCAAATATTTTAACCGATGTGTTATGACAAATTATTGTATCCGGTGACACCGCAATAACGGCAACCGGTTTGATGTTAACAATTATTGAAGCTGTTTGCGAACATCCTTCATCGTTGGTAACTTTTACATTATATACCGTATTCATTGAAGGTTTTGCGATGGGATTTCCAATATTGGAATTACTTAATGAAGACGCAGGAGACCAACTATATGAAGTTCCCCCACTTGCAAAAAGAGGAACATTAGAATTCATGCAAATGCTGGTATCATTAGATTTGGAAATGGAAGGCAAACTGTTTACTGCAATTTTTACAGAATCTTTTTGGTCGCAGCCTGCTGAGTTTGCAACTGTTAAATAGTATTTAGTAGTAGAAGAAGGTGTGGCTTTTGGATTTGAAATGAGATTATTATCAAGTCCTGTTGCAGGAAACCAGCTATAAGAAGTCCCGCCACTTGCAAAGAGAAAAACCGTAGAATTGGCGCAAATGCTGGTGTCATTTGATTTCTTAATCACAGGCAATGTGTTCACTGTGATTTTTACGGAATCTGTTTTTGAACATCCGTCTGCATTGCTGACCGTTATATAATAAGTAGTGGTAGCTGAAAGAGTAGCAACCGGATTTGAAATATCCGGATTATCCAACCCTGTTTTAGGTGTCCATTGATAATTAGTGCCGCCACTTGCAAATAAATTTACTGAAGATCCTTCACAGATACTTGTATCGGATCTTTTTGTTACAGCAATATCACAGAAAGGAGGAGGTACAGGGCAATTATTAACGATCGCATTACAATTAGGATTGGTTTGATTGATAGAAGCGCTTCCTCCCAGAGTACCGTTCCACGCTGGGTTTCCCTGTTTATTTTTTAAATCATCGAAAGTGTAATAAGCTAATAAACCGGGTTGTGTAGTAGGATTGGGAAGTGAAGAATTCATATAGGTTTGGATCTGTTGTTGAGTTCTGGCAACATTCCAAATACGGACTTCGTTGATGTAACCTATGAAATTTTCATTGGGATATTGTTGAGCCGCATAATATCCTATACGGGTTTCCCACGAATTTTGAAAAAGGTCTCCGGTCGCATGTATCTTGCTCATTAAACACCCATCCCTGTAAAATTTTAATGTATCACCGTCATAAACCATTGCGACATGATACGTCTGATTTAAATTGATATCTGCTATATCGGGAGTTTTATAATAACCATTGGTAGTCGTAATTTCTCCGCTGTTAGGCCTTAATAAATAATTTACGTCATTAGGATCGCGATGCTTTGAAACAATATCTCCAGCCCAAACCTGGCCGCCTGAGTAAGGCATTGTTCTGTTAATGATGGCTTCAACAGTAACATGATCTCCCGGGATATTTAACTGACCTATTCCAATATAAGATGGAACCGAAGGAGTTTTAAGCCAATTATTACAATTAACCTGGCCAGATGCTGCATGGACATATATTGTAAATAAAATAAAGAATAATTTTCTCATAATCTGGTTAGTAATCAGATTTTTCGGGAACCAAAGTACAGAGAATTTTTAAAATTCACAAACTCCGGTATAATTAAAAGGCGTAACCGCTTTCAATTCTTTCTTTAATGTAGCAGAAATTTTTAGTGAATCAATAAAAGAATGAATCGCATTTTTATCAATGGAAGTTTTTCCTCTCGTCAATTCTTTCAAAGCTTCATAAGGTTTTGGATAATTTTCCCGCCGCAATATCGTCTGAATGGCTTCCGCTACCACCGCCCAATTGTTGTCCAGGTCAGTATGTAATTTTTCTTCATTCAAAATCAATTTTTCAATTCCTTTATTAACGGATAAAATCGCAAGAATAGTATGTGCTACGGGCATGCCAATGTTCCGGATAACAGTTGAATCTGTGAGATCCCTCTGTAAACGTGATACTGGCAGTTTTGCGGAAAGATGCTCCAGTAAGGCATTTGCAATTCCTAAATTGCCTTCGGCATTTTCAAAATCTATCGGGTTTACTTTGTGCGGCATCGCGCTGCTGCCAATTTCTCCCTGTTTTATTTTTTGCTTAAAATACTCCATGCTGATATACGTCCAGATGTCGCGGCAAAGATCAATGAGGATCGTGTTAATTCTTTTTATTGCATCAAAATGCGCGGCCAGTAAATCGTAATGTTCTATTTGTGTGGTGTATTGCTGGCGTTGCAATCCTAATCTTTCTTCTAAAAACTGGTTGGCAAAATCAATCCATTTTACTTTCGGATAGGCGACGTAATGCGCATTAAAATTTCCGGTTGCTCCGCCAAATTTCCCGGTAAAAGGAATGTAACTGAATTGCTGGATTTGATTGTCAATTCTCTCAACAAAAACCATTATTTCTTTCCCCAACATTGTAGGTGAAGCAGGCTGGCCATGAGTTCTGGCGAGCATTGGAATATCTTTCCATTCAATTGCAAGCTCATGAAGTTTGTGTTGAAGGTTGATAACAGCAGGCAAATATTCATGCTCAATCGCATCTTTCCACATCATCGGAACAGCCGTGTTATTTATATCCTGCGACGTTAAACCAAAATGAATCCATTCCTGCAAACCTTCACTGCCAAAGGATTTCAGTTTTTCTTTCAAAAAATATTCAACCGCTTTTACATCATGATTGGTGATTTTTTCTGTCGCTTTTATTTTCTCTGCATCGGCAATTGAAAATTCTTTTTCTACGTTAAGTAGCTGCTTTTTTAATTGTGGAGGAATTTTGAAAAACTTTTTTTGAGAAAGAAAAAGAAAATATTCTATCTCTACTTTCACACGATATTTTATCAAAGCGAATTCTGAAAAATATTCATCCAGGTGTTGAAGCTGATTACGATAACGCCCGTCAATCGGGGAAATAGCAGTGAGAGGTTGAAGTTGCATGAATTCTATTGTTGTATAGCTTTATTGTTGAATTGTTTTTTTTGAAATGAGTAAACAAACAAATATCCCAATTTTCTATTTTCCACGATTCATATTCACCATTGTCCATTCACTATTCACCCTTAAATTTGCGGCAAAATTAAAGTAATTGGTGCAAAGAAAAGTTAGAGTGGGTGCAGTAAGTTACCTCAATACAAAACCGCTGATCTATGGAATTGAAAAGGGAATGATAAAAGATGAAGCTGACCTCTTAATCGATTATCCTTCCAAAATAGCAACGATGTTGCTGGAGGATGAAATTGATGTCGGGCTTGTGCCGGTGGCGATTATTCCTGAAATGAAAGAGTATCATATCATCTCTGATTATTGTATCGGTAGCATAGGCGAAGTGGCCAGTGTGTGCCTTTTTAGCGAGGTTCCACTGTATGATATTGAAACAATTTTGTTGGATTATCAAAGCCGCACTTCAGTAGCATTGTTGAAAGTTTTGATCAAAGAATATTGGAAATTAAATGTTGTTTTTGAAAATACTTCCGGTGATTATCAGTCAAAAATCTCAGGAACAACAGCCGGGCTTATTATTGGCGACCGCGCATTAACACAAAGGCGAATTTCTCCTTATATTTTTGACCTTGGTGAAGAATGGCAAAATTTTACAGGCCTGCCATTTGTTTTTGCAGCATGGATCAGCAACAAAAAACTGGATGGCAATTTCATAAAACGCTTTAATGATGCCAATGCCTTTGGTTTACATAAAATTGATGAAGTGGTGAATCAAAATCCTTTTGAAGTTTTCGATCTTCACCATTATTACAGAGATTCTATCAGTTTTGAAATGGATGAAAATAAAAAGAAAGGATTGGAATTATTTTTGGAAAAGCTGATAAAATAAAATTCCTCCTTAATTGTGCATTTACTTTACTATTTTCCTGAAATCTTTTTTATTTTTTTCTTTACCTGTTTTAAAATAGATTCTTTTTTTTGCGCAGTATATTCAATATACCCAACAGTTATTTTACCTTTTCTGATATCAACAGGCGGCTTCATTTTCTTTTTTTCAATTAGTACCATGCCGGTATAAAAATGTAAGCCGTAAACAGACCGGGTAAAGTCTGTAACATCCAGCCTGTTTTTATTTTCTGAATGCCATGCATTGATATAATCAATAAAATTTTTACTGTATTCAATAAATGTACTTTTCTTTTTGTAGCCTCCATGAAAAGCATCAATATATGACGTATGTGTATCCTCGCATAAATAAATTCCATCTTCTTTTATATGCTGAAACATTTCTTCAAATGTCACAATCTGTTGAATCATTGTGTGTCCACCATCGTCAATCAGGATATCTAATTTTGGAATCTTACTTTTTAAGTCATCTAAAAAATTCCTGTCTTCCTGCTCGCCAATAAAAATCGTAACCTGATCTTCTTCGAGTTCTTTACACCTGGGATTAATATCAACGCCATATAAATGCATTTTATCGCCAAAATATTTTTTCCACAACTCAATAGAACCTCCTTGTGACACACCGATTTCAAGTATGTTAACTTCTTTGTTTCTGTATTTACTGAAATATAAATCATAAACTTCAATATAATGATCCCATTTTTGAATTAAATTACCATTGAGTTTGCCAAAAATTTCTCTTAGTGATTCCATGTTTTTACTTTGATTTTTGAAAGAGTGAAGTTACTTCTTCACTTTGCGATATCCCCAGATTTATTCCATTTTTCCCATTCTTTTTTTTCTATAATCTCTCAAGCCTTTAGAAATATATTTTATTACTTTAAACCGCTGCTTATTATAGAGAATATTATTTTTAAAGCGATTCAGCAGGATATTTTTTCTTTGTTTTATTTCACGAGGAAATATTTTTTTATATTTTGATTGAACGTACAAAAAATTTCTCATCATATAATACATCCTTACCTGCGGATGCAAAGTTCTTGATGTAAGCCTGGTTGTTTTAAAAGAACGGTGCCGTGACGTTTGGCCGAGGTTGTGGTTCAGAAAAATATTATCGAATTGCACAATATCAAAACCCATTGCAACTGAGCGAAGGCAATATTCAAAATCAACTTCATCAATAAATAATTTTTCATCAAAGCCGCCGATATGATTCACTAATCTTAAATTCAAAATGCTTCCGGAAGTTATCAGATGATTTACTTTTACCGCGTTGCAAATATTTGATCCGGCTATTTTTTCAACGTGGTTGATTCCAAACATGCTTACATTTTCTTTCTCTTTGAAAAAACTGATGCAATTAAAATAATTATTTAAATTTTCCCCTTCAAAAGAAGAATCCTGGTCCATCGTCATCAAATAATCAAAGCCGTTATGTATTGAAAGATTGCTAATTTGGTTCAGCCTTTCAGCAATTCCTTTATTTTCTCCGTCATGCAGG
>JBIQMJ010000154.1:0-10473 GCA_044463445.1 Segetibacter koreensis | reverse complement strand
GCGACGACCGCCGGTTGACCGGGCATATCCGGTTTCAGACACCAGTTTTTCTTCTACCAGTTCATCTATCAGGTTTGAGGTAACAGGGAAGCTCTTATGAATTTTTGAAGAAAGATCTACACAAGAAAGATTCTTTTGAAAATATAATTCGCGGAGAATTTTACTCCTTATTAAAATTTTCTTCTCATTTATCATAGCTTACGTTAATATTTGGCAAAAGTAGAATAAAAAATATATAAGTACAAAAAACTTTTTAAAAAATTTAATAAGTCAATACTTATTATTTTTTCCAGGCAATTAGTTTTTCAGGAAAGAATGAAAATGATGAAACGGGGAATTGGCTACAACAATAGGCAGTAAAGCAATTTTTATAATAAATTTTTATTTAAAATTTTCCGACGATGTGAGATATTATAATTCCCGCCGCGACTGCCGCATTTAGAGACTCTGCATGTCCCAATCTGGGAATTGTAATTGGATTGGAAGACAGGCGCAAAAGATTTTCATGAATTCCTTTGGACTCATTTCCAATTAAAATGGTTCCGCCGGTAAATTGGGGCAATTCATAAATGGAAGTTCCGGAAAAAGTAGTAGCATAAACTTTTACATTTTTATTTTCAGCGATAAATTTTTCAAGATTGGTATAGATCACATTTACCCTGGAGAGGCTGCCCATAGTAGATTGTACCACCTTTGGATTGAAACAATCCACACTGTTATCACTACAAATAATATTTTCAATGCCAAACCAATCGGCAATCCGGATGATCGTTCCTAAATTTCCGGGATCCTGCAAATCATCAAGCATAATAGAAATTGTATCAGAAATATCCCCGGTTACTGTCATTTTCATTTTCTTAAAAACTGCTACTACCTGGTTGGCAGTTTTTAAATGAGATATGCTTTTAAGCCAATGTTCATCCGTTTCAAAAATGGAGGACGGATCTGTTCTTTTTAATAAATTCTGGTTTTGATCAAGCCATTTTTTTTCTGCACAAAGAACAATGCATTGCATTTTTTTTTGAGAAAGGAATTCGGCAACAATCTTTGGGCCTTCAGCAACAAATGCGCCTTCCTCATCCCTGAATTTTTTAAGGGTTAAACTTTGAATATATTTGACAATCTTTTTGCTCAACATGGTTTTATATGATGAAAGGTATTAACCCGGCTACATTTTCCGTTCTGTTTCTTATAACTATTTTTTTATCTGTTACTCTTTTGCCGGGTTGTGTCATTGTCCAAAAATATCAAAAAAATGTTCCTTTTGTTTTTAAAAATAATATTAAACTTCAGGCAGAAAGTGTAAGCAAGGATGAAAAAGTACTTCTCAAATCCAAACTCAATACGCAGCTTACCGACAGCGCCAGAGTGAATGTGAAAGACAAATTCTTTATTTTTCATTATTATGTAAATCCACCCGTTTTTGATACCAACGCGGTTGCTACTTCTGCTTCCAACATGCGTGCCTTGCTGATCAATTCCGGTTTTTATTCTCCCTCAATAAATTATAGTTTTGATACCACTACGAAAAAGAAATACCAAAAACGAGTCACCATCAATTATGAAGTAAAAAGCGGTAAAAGAACGATGATAGACACTGTAGCGTATCTTTTTACTAATCCTCAACTGGAGGAATTGGCCGTCTCTACAAAAGAAGAATCACTACTGCAACCTAACACACCGGTTTCAAGAACAGGCATTCTTAATGAAACCAACAGGTTGGTGAATCTTTTTAAAAATAATGGCTATTATAAATTTACTGCTGATGAAATCAGGGCAACCGGAGACACCACCATCGCAGCCCTGACAAGCGTTTCAGAAGATCCATTTGAACAATTGCGATTACTGGCCGAGGCACAGGAAAAAAGAAATAAGCCTACGATACGGCTTGGATTCCAGTTGAATAACCGTTCCGATAGCAGCAATCTTCAAAAATATTATATCAACCAGATTTATGTATTGCCAGATTATCTTACCGGCGATTTGTACACCGATTCTGCATTCCATAAAAAAACTTTTGATAATTATATTGCCGAGTATCACCGGAAACTTTTTAAATTTTCTTTAATAGACAGGAATCTTTCCATCAAAAAAGACAGCGTTTTCAGGCAGGACGATTATTTTAAAACGATAAATGACCTTTATAAACTGGGCGTTTGGGAAAGCCCCAACATTGATATCCTCGAACAAAAAGACACCAACCTTTTGAATCTTGTGGTAAAACTGGTGCCTTTAAAAAGATATGCGTTTGAAGGGAATATTGAAATGAGCTATTCCGCCAACAATGCCACCAGCAGTATCACCACTTCGGCTACCGGAAATCTTTTGGGCTTGTCCGTAAACCTGGCAGTAACCGACAGGAACCTTGCAAAATCGGCGATAAGAATGACAAATGGAATTAAAGCGGGCGTGGAATTTAATACTTCCCATAGAAACAGTAACGGCACTTTTATCAATTCAAATGAACTCAGCTATTCGAATACATTGCTCTTTCCAAAATTCATTTTTCCTTTTGGAAATTATAATAATAAAAAAATCCTCACTACCCAATCTTTCATTAATACCAATATTTCACTGATCAACAGGATCGATTTTTTTAACCAGCAGGTTTTTAATACCAGCTATGGTTTTAACTGGACTAATAATGAAAAGCATTTGTGGAGTTTAAAACTTTTCAATTTTGATTATCGCCGTTTGTATAACCGTTCCAAAAGCTTTGACAGCACTTTAAAAGAAAATCCTTTTTTGAGATATTCCTTCAATACAGCGCTGGTGATGGGAGGCGGCGTTAGTTATAACCTGGTAAAAGCCAATCCCCGAAATCCAAAACTCATTACCAATTTAAAAATAAACCTTGAAGAATCGGGCCTGATCTGGGATCTTTTGAAATTAAAAAACAAGACGCCACAGACAGGAAATTTTTTCAATAAATATTTAAAAGAATTTATAAAGGCCGACATCGATTATACTTATACCATCAATCATCCAAAATCTGCGATTGCATTCAGAGCTTTTGCCGGAGTAGGAATTCCTATATCAAAAAGCGATACTACCCTGCCCTTTTTTAAGCAATATTTTGGTGGCGGCCCTAACAGCATGCGCGGATGGCCTGTCCGTGGGATTGGCGTAGGCGGACAGTCGTTAGCTCCTTACAAACCCAACCAGATACGGTTTAACGATCGCACCGGGGACATTCAACTGGAAGGAAACGCAGAATACCGTTTTAATGTAGCACCGCTTTTTTCGAACGCCGTACTGTTTAAAATGGCTTTGTTTACAGACTTCGGCAACATTTGGAATTTCAAAAATACAAAGCCGGACGGCAGCCCCGACACCACACAATTCAAATTCAAAAATATTTATAAACAGCTTGGCGTTTCATCCGGTGTAGGTTTCAGGTTCGACTTTAGTTATTTTCTGATCAGGTTTGATGTAGCTTTCAGGTTCAAACGGCCAGATGTATTGGAAAATGACGGTTGGCAATTCCCTGCTATTAACTTCAAACACTTGTTTGGAACTTCGCTTGACAACCGCCTTTGGAGATATGAGAATTTCAATGCTACTATTGGAATCGATTATCCTTTTTAAATCCTCAAAAAAGTTTTTACTTTTTGATGATAAATTAATGATGATAATAAAAAATGAGTTATTATTTTTACATTTCTCCGTTACCATTCTATTTAAACCTGATTTACTTAAAAATAATTATTATACACGTTGGTTTTCGTGATTAAATATTTGTTTCCTGATTGAAGAACCATTTAAAAAATAGGCTACCGGAAATTTCCCGGCAGCCTATTTTTTTATTCCGAATTATCTAAACTAAATTTTATAAAAAAATTTTATCAGCAACAGTAAGCAAAGAAAAAATGATGATTTTTATTTTGAACCATTTCCCCATTCAGTTTTTAAATTCAAGGCTGGTTCCCAATGTCTTTTTCAGTTATTTTTGAAAAGATGAAAAGCAATTCTTAAAAAAATATTATCAACAAAACAATTTTTACGAATGAAATTTAATACCTCCCTTCCAATCATGATTAAAAAGAATTACTTGTATTTACAATTTTTACTATTTACCTGCTTCTTTATTTCTGGTTTAAATGCCGCAAAAGTAGATACAGCCGTGACTTACAGCCAATCCATGAAAAAGAATATAAAAGCAGTGATAATTACCCCGGATAATTATTCTAAAAACACTTCTTACAACGTGGTTTATTTATTGCATGGTTACAGTGGCAATTATGCTGACTGGGTAAAAAATGCACCCGTGGTTAAAGATCTGTCCGACCAATATAACCTGATCCTTGTTTGTCCCGATGGTAATTTTGGAAGCTGGTATTTTGATAGCCCGGTAGATTCTTCCTGGAAATATGAAACCTACATTACCAAAGAACTTATAAAATATATTGACGATCATTACAGCACCAATCAATCAAGAAAAGGCAGAGCTATTACAGGTTTGAGCATGGGAGGCCATGGCGCTTTTTATTTGGCATTTCGCCACCAGGATATTTTTGGCGCCGCAGGAAGTATGAGTGGCGGTGTAGATATTCGTCCTTTTCCTTTGAACTGGGACCTCGGCAAACGCCTCGGATCTTTCAAAGACCATCCTGAAAATTGGGAAAAAAATACAGATATTAATTTGGTGTACTTGCTTACGCCCGGATCGCTGGCCATTACTTTTGATTGTGGAACAGGAGATTTTTTCTATGGGGTAAATAAAGAATTGCATGAAAAATTATTAGAGCGAAATATTCCACACGATTTTACCGTAAGGCCCGGCGGCCACACCTGGAGCTATTGGGCTAATTCCATTCAATACCAGATGTTATTTTTCAATAATTATTTTCATTCGCCGGAAAAAAAATAAATCCAATCGTACAAATCAGGTGGCGTAATATCATGGGTAAATTGCTACAGGCATTACGGTGTAGGAACTGTCTGTCAGTAAATAAATAATTAGGATTAATTTTTATTTTGATGACCAATGAGGTTTGGTATAAATAGGTGGATTTAGAAACTTTTTACTAAAAATCAAAAAAAATATCTTTTTTACTTTCCCTTTTATGAATACTCCCTTCAAATGAGTAAAATTTTGTCTCTTTGTCCAAAGATTACTTTTCAGAAAGACCACGCTTTGAAGGGAAAATACAGGAACTGATTCTATAACCCTTGCTGATTTTAATTTTGGTACACGGTTTGATTCATTAGAATGTAATAATCACAATCCTTGTTAATATCAAAAAAATTATCCTATTGGAAAAGTATATATTACCGGGCGGCCAATCAGTTTTTGCCGGTCTTTACAATGATAAGAACAGCGCTGAAAAAGCCTACTTTGATCTGAAAGAGCATGGCTACCTGGCATCAGAAATCAATTTACTGATGAGTAAAGAAACTCACTTTCAATATTATTCTGATAACCTCCATAGAAAAAAATTCAGTAAGAATCTTACTCAAAAAGATTTAATTCAGGGTGGGATTGCAGACGATATTTCCTTTTTTGGAACCAACTTTAAAATTCCGTGGCCGGGGCTCGTGATTTCTGGCCCATTAGAAAACGATTTTAATATTCAGGATGAAAATGGATACTTTTCAATTAAAGATGCAATTTTAAAAGCGGGTATTCCCAAAGATGAAATAGTGTACTATATGGAAGGTTTGACAAATGGGAAAATCCTGATCACCATTAACTCTCATAGCGATCACAGGCATCATAGCCTTACAGAAAAATGGAAAAATACTATGCTACAAAAAGCCTGAACTGAAAATCTATTTTTCTTTTTTAGCAAATTAAATTAGAATAGTTACCCTCATAATATTTGCTGCGCTAAATGGGCTTGTTATCCATTGAACGCAGCTTTTTATTAAAATAATTTTTTGTTTTTCCATTTTAAAAAAAATCTTTTTTCGAAAAACATTTATGGTTGTCTGCTTATTTAAAATAAAATGGCCGGAATTATTTTTTTTCAAGTATATTAAACACTATACATAAAGTCCTTCCTGCAAGAAATGATTTTGATGAACAGAAACTTTTACCATTTTATTAAAAATATCTTTTGGGTTGCTTTGGTCATTCTTGTAACTGGCAGTTGTACTAATTCTTCACAAAGAAAGAAAAATTTACCAGTTAAAAGAGACACGACAATCACCCTCAGCAATGCTTATTCTCCATTGGAATTAGACAGTACAAAGCTTGAAGATTATATTTCAAAGAATCAATTAAAACCTTCCATTGCCATTGAGATGCGTAATTTTTACAAAAACCGGAATTACCATTTCGCCTGGTTCGGCGAGGATGGCCTCACCGAGCAGGGAAGCGCATTTTACAATCTGCATAACACTTATGTAAAAGAAGATATTGACACCTCAGTTTATGATAAGCAATTGCATGCAACGATGGAGAAATTGATCAGCGACGATATTGTTTTAACTCCAAAGGAAGTAACACAAACGGAATTGCATCTGACACAACATTTTTTTAAATTCACCAAAGAAGTTTATGAAGGAACCATTGATCCTTTGCAATTGCAATGGCACATTCCGAAGAAAAAAATTGATGCAGTTGCATTGTTGGATTCATTAATTGCAAAAAATGGAAAAAAACTGGAAGATTGGGAACCGGTGAATCGTTATTATCCTTTGCTGAGAAATAAACTAATAGACTATTATGAAATTGACAAAAAAGGCGGATGGGATTCTATCCATTTAAGCAATAAAATTTATAAGGCCGGCGATTCAGGCAAAGCTGTTCTTGCGCTTAAAAAACGTTTATCCGCCACCAGTGATTACCAGGGAAAAGATACCTCATTTCAATTTACTCCTTCATTGGAATTAAGCCTTCAGCATGCCCAAAACCGGTTAGGATTAAAGGCAGATGGTGTTCTCGGGCTTGAAACGGTAAATGAATTGAATGTGCCTGTAAAGGCCAGAATTGAGCAAATTCTTGTGAATATGGAACGGCTTAAATGGATGCCCAATGAAAGCAGCGGCACCAGGCTGGTTGCTAATATTCCTGAATTCGCCTTGCATGTTTTTAATGGGAATCAGCAACAATTCAGTATGAAAATTGTGGTCGGAAAAGCAGGGCACAATACCGTTATCTTTACGGATTCACTTGAGAATATAGTTTTTAATCCCTACTGGAATATTCCGCGAAGCATTGTAAGAAACGAAATATTGCCTGCGATGCAAAAAGATAAAAATTATCTTACAAAAAATAATATGGAGCAAACCGGTGTCAGCAATGGCTTGCCCGTGATCAGGCAAAAACCGGGAGAATTTAATGCATTAGGCCGGGTAAAATTTATTTTCCCTAATAGTTACAATATTTACTTTCATGATACGCCTGCGAAAAATTTATTTAACCAGGAAGATCGCGCTTCCAGTCATGGATGTATCAGGGTTGAAGAGCCTGAAAAGCTTGCCGCCTATCTTCTCAGGAATAACCCCGAATGGCCCGATACCAAAATTAAAAACCTGATGCAGGGCGGTAAAAATACCTGGGTAAAGCTGGATCCCAAAATTCCTGTCTATATTGTCTATTTCACCGCATGGGTAGCCAATGATGGCTCTTTAAATTTTCGTGACGACATCTATGGCCATGATGCAAAAATGGGAAAAATGATGTTTAAGGATTAGTAAAAACTGGCAGAGATAATTTGCCTGTTTATTTTTCGTATAAGCATTACCGTTACAGTCAACCAACAAATATTTACTTTTCCTGTTGAAGTGGTTATTTTGAAATTCACCTCAAAATCAAATCATTCTTCGGCCTTTCAAAAATGCTTTTTTATTATATTAGCAACGAAAATAAATTCTAACGAAAGCTTGAAAGATCACGCAGGTCTGTTTCGTGATTAATATCCAGGTCAAACTAAAATTAAATTAATGGAATCACAACCGGAGAATAATCCCGTTCTAAACGGGAAGGAAGCCAGGCGTAACCAGAGGAATGCAGTGCTCGCAGGTTTTCTCGGATGGACGCTGGATGCATTTGATTTTTTCATTCTGACTTTTGTACTTGCTACGGTAGCAACTGATTTCAACAAAACCATTCCTGAAATGGCTTTAACGCTCACGGCCAGCCTGGTGATGCGTCCTGTAGGCGCGCTGGTGTTTGGCTTGCTTGCTGACAGGTATGGGAGAAAAGGGCCTTTAATGATCTCCATTATTTTTTATTCTGTAATGGAAATACTATCAGGCCTTGCGCCCAATTACCAGGTATTTTTATTATTGCGTTTTCTGTATGGAATTGGGATGGGAGGCGAATGGGGTGTTGGCGCTTCGCTGGTTATGGAATCAGTTGCAGTGAAGCGTCGCGGATTGCTTTCCGGCCTTTTGCAGGAAGGTTATGCGATGGGATTTTTGTTGGCAGCAGGAGCTTATTATTTTGTTTTTCCAAAATTTGGATGGAGGGCGATGTTTTTCATTGGTGGCCTTCCTGCGTTGATAACTTTGTTTATCCGGAGCAGGGTAAAAGAAACTACTGCCTGGGAAACCAACCGTTCCAGGAATTGGAAAGAATATGGAGACGCAGTTAAAAAAAATTGGAAATTGTTCTTATACCTTGTTCTCCTAATGTCGATGATGAATCTCATATCTCACGGCACACAGGATCTTTACCCAACTTTTTTTGCAAAAGCAAAAGAATTTTAATCCCCATGAAACAGCAGTAATCACGATGATTTCCATGGTGGGCGCCATTGCCGGCGGGTTATTTTTTGGCTATTTATCTGACTTCTACGGCAGAAAAAAAATGATGGCAACTGCTGTTATTCTCGCACTGGTATTAATTCCACTTTGGCTGCTGGCAGGTGGCAGCATTTTAATTGCCCTGGGCGCTTTTGGAATGCAATTCATGGTGCAGGGAGCGTGGGGAATTATTCCCGCACATATCAATGAATTGTCTCCAGGGGCCGTTCGCGGATTTTTTCCCGGATTTGCATATCAAATTGGCGTCCTGATTGCTTCAGCCGTTCCTTATATAGAAGCGAGGCTTGCTGAAAATCTTGGGTATGCCACTTCCATGGAGATTGTAGCTGGCAGTGTTTTGGCAATTGGAGCCCTGGTGATTTTAGCCGGACCGGAAGCAAGAGGAATCCATTTTCCTAAAGTTACTACAGACTAATAACCGAAAATTTTTAAATAAAAAAACCAGGTATTTCTTCGTTTGCTGCTCCTGATTTTTTATCAGCCAAAATAAATGGCGTGATTGAGTTTGCCCTATCTTTATTTCTATGATAAATAGTAGCTTTAAGAATAAAGGTATTGATCAATAAAATAAAATTACCGTCAATTTGTTTTATATAAAATATTTTTAGAAATGACAAAACCTCACAGTCCCCTGCAAAGGAAGAGGCGTAATTTTAGCTGAAAAACTTATGAGAACCCAATTGAAAATTATATACTTAAATGAGAGTGAAAAGGATATCCTTTTGATAAATGAAGTCTTGAAAAAAAGACAAATTAATTTTGAAAAAAAATCAGCTAATTCAAAAAAAGTATTTATAAAAGTGCTGAAAGAATTTCAGGCAAGTATTATCCTGGCAGTTCCTGCCAATTCCGGCTTTACTATATTACAAGCTCTTGAAATTTTGAAAAAAAATGGTATAAAAACTCCCCTGATCGTAGTGGGTGGCCACGCAAACCCGGGAGAAGTTCTGGAAATGATTAAGGCCGGCGCACTGGATTATATCATTTCTACCCAACTGAAAAAATTACCTGAGGCTATTCATTCAGCATTGAAAAAAAATCAGGTAAACAAAAAAAGACAGTTACATTTTGAAAAGCTGGAAAAAACAGCTAAAAGATTTCGGGCACTAATAGAAAACACCGTAGATCCCGTAGTTATATTAAATACCGAAGGAAAAGTTATTTATACCTCACCTTCTATTGAGCGTGTGCTGGGATATACAGAAGAAGCGCTGAAAATTTCAATTTTTGATGTGGTTCATCCTGATGACCAATCAGCTATCATGGAACAAATCCCTGAATGCCTTGAAAAGCCAGGAGTTACTCTTCCCGTGATGCGTTATCGCTGCAGGCATAAAAACGGCTCATGGATTTGGTATGAAGGCTCTGTCACCAATATGCTTCATGATCCGGCGATCAATGGCATTGTTAACCATTTTCACGACATCACTCTCAAAAAAAAGGCAGAAGACGATTTAAAAGAAAGCGAAGAAAGATATAAAATCCTGTTTGAATATAGCACAAGCCCAAAATGGATATTTGACCTGGAAACAGGCAAAATTCTCGATGTAAATGATATCGCTATAAAGCACTATGGCTACAGCCGTGAAGAATTCATCGGAATGACAACCAATGATCTCAAATCCCCGGAAGAACTTCCACGGATGGCTGAAATTCAAAAAAATCTTAGGAATATGGAAGGTCTTATCCGGTTTGGAATATTTACCCAGGTTAAAAAAGACGGTACGAAAATAAAAGCAGAAGTTTCGGGGCACAAAT
>JBIQMJ010000153.1:0-10590 GCA_044463445.1 Segetibacter koreensis | reverse complement strand
TTAAAAGAAAACATTAAAAAATTAATTGACACAGGAATTGCCGGAATTAATTTTGAAGACAGCAAACATGATGAGCCGAAATTATTTACAAAAGATGAACAATCCGAAAAAATCAATCTCATCAGAAAAACTGCTACTGAAATGGGAAGTTCTCTTTTTATCAATGCACGAACTGATGTTTTTATAAAAGAAAATCATTTATCAAAAGAAGAAAGAGTGTGGGAGGCGATTGCCCGCGGAAAATCATATAAAGGTGCAGGCGCCGACGGATTTTACCCCATTGTTTTAAAAGAAAAAGAATCCATAGAAATGATCATAAAAGAAGTGGACCTTCCGGTAAATATCCTGATGCTACCGGGAATCCCTGATTTTTCTTCATTGAAAGAAATTGGCCTTGCAAGAATCAGCCTTGGCCCCGGTTTTTTAAAATACGCCATCAATTCGATGAAAAATATTGCACAAAAATTATTGAATTTTGAAGGCGTGGAAGAAATCTCCTCCAACCCGGTTACCTCTGATTATTTAAATCAAATAATCAACAAAAAATCTTCTCAGTAAGAATATGAGGCTTCCCGGTTGAACTTTTAATTTCCCAAACAGACAGTGAAACAATAAATAATTGCGATTTTGATTTTGTTAGTAAAAGCGATCAAGAAAAAAAATTGCCACCAAAAGGTAGCAATTCTTATATTTTCCCGATTTATAAGTGCAAAATCACACCTCCACATAACTCTCCACCGGCTCACAAGTGCAAACTAAATTCCGATCACCATAAGTGTTGTTCACCCTGCTCACTGCTGGCCAGAATTTATTTTCTCTTACATAAGCCAATGGGAATGCGGCTTTGCTGCGTGGATAAGAATGATTCCATTCATCCCCGATAACAACTGATAAAGTATGCGGTGAATTTTTCAGCACGTTATCTTTCTTGTCTGCTTCGCCGTTTTCAACGCTTTTTATTTCTTCGTAAATGGAAATCAATGCGTCACAAAATTTATCCAACTCCTGTTTGTTTTCACTTTCTGTTGGTTCGATCATGATGGTTCCTGCAACAGGAAAACTAAGAGTTGGAGCATGAAAGCCATAATCCATTAATCTTTTTGCAACATCTTCTGCTTCAATACCGGCGCCGTTTTTAAAAGGCCTCAGGTCAACAATAAATTCATGAGCGCAGGTTCCGGCTTTCCCTGTAAACAAGATTTTGAAATATTTTTTCAAACGTGCTTTCATGTAATTGGCATTCAGAATCGCGTATTCTGTTGCTTTTCTCATTCCGCTTTCGCCGAGCATTTTGATGTAGGCATAACTGATCAGTAAAATGCTTGCAGAGCCATATTGGGCAGCGCTTACAGTTCCTTCGTTATTTTTCCCGGGTAAAAAAGGAGCGAGTTTTTCATTCACACAAATTGGTCCCATTCCCGGTCCGCCGCCACCATGCGGAATTGCAAATGTTTTGTGCAAATTCAAATGACAAACGTCAGCGCCAATAAATCCAGGTGTGGTTAATCCAACCTGTGCATTCATGTTGGCGCCATCCATGTAAACCAAACCGCCATTTTCATGAACAATGTCGCACATCTCTTTGATGCCCTCTTCAAAGACGCCATGTGTGGATGGATAGGTCACCATCAACCCTGCCAGCGAAGTTTTGTTTTTTTCTGCCTGTAATTTTAAATCTTCAATATCAATATTTCCCTGTTCATCGCATTTGGTAACCACCACTTTAAAGCCTGCCATCACTGCACTTGCGGGATTTGTTCCATGTGCAGAAATCGGAATCAGAATTACATTTCTGTGGGTTTCATTTTTACTTTCATAATACCTTCTGATGGTCATCAAGCCAGAAAATTCTCCCTGCGCGCCGCTGTTTGGCTGAAGAGAGCAAGCGACAAATCCTGTGATGGTTGACAATAATTTTTCCAGGTCTTTTACGATGAAATCATAACCTTCTGTTTGTGACGAAGGAGCAAAAGGATGAATGCGGCTGAAATGGGCCCAACTTACAGGAATCATTTCTGTAGCGGCATTCAGCTTCATCGTGCAGGATCCGAGTGAAATCATTGAATGCACGAGCGAAAGATCTTTGTTCTCCAGTGTTTTTAAATAACGCATCATTTCTGTTTCACTGTGATACTTTTTAAAAACCGGATTTTGCAAAAAATCAGAAGTCCTGAGAAGTGAATCTGGAATATTGTTTAAATCCGCTTCATTATCAAAACTGACTACTGAAGTATCCACATCGCGCGCAGAATCAAAGACACTTAAAATATCGAGCACATCATTTTTTGTATTGGTTTCGTCCAAAGAAATCGTTACTAAATTATCAGAAGAAAAATGAAAATTCATTTCGTGAGCCTGTGAAATTTCAGCCAGTTTTTCGCGATTATCAATTTTAAAAGTAATGGTATCAAAATAATTTTTGTTCACCAATTCATAACCACTTTCCTGCAAATGATCTGCAAGTGTTTGAGTCAATATAGAAATTCTTTCAGCAATCTCTTTTAATCCTTCCGGCCCGTGATACACAGCATACATTGCCGCCATATTTGCGAGCAAAGCCTGCGCTGTACAAATGTTTGAAGTGGCTTTTTCTCTCCGGATATGTTGCTCTCTTGTTTGTAAAGCCATGCGGAGTGCACGATTATTATGTGCATCAATACTTACACCGATGATCCTTCCGGGAATGTTTCTTTTAAATTCATCTTTTGTGGAAAAAAACGCTGCATGTGGTCCGCCAAATCCCATCGGTACGCCAAAGCGTTGAGAAGAACCAATTGCCACATCCGCGCCCAATTCTCCCGGAGGAGTTAATAAAGTCAAAGCCATCAGATCAGTTGCCATTACCACCAGCGCATTCACTGAATGAGCTTTTTCAATGAAGCTGCGGTAATCTTCAATGCTTCCTTCACTGTTCGGATATTGCACGATTGCGCCAAAATACTTTTCATCTAATGCTATGGTTTTATAATTTCCAAAAACCAATTCAATTTTTACAGGTTTGGCTCTTGTTTTCAAAATCTCTTTAGTTTGTTCAAAGAGTTTTTCATCCACAAAAAACTTCCCTGCAGCGATGTGATCATGATCTTTATTTTTATGATTGAAAAGCATTGCCATCGCTTCGGCAGCTGCTGTTCCTTCATCCAGCAGGCTTGCATTGGCAATAGGCAAAGCCGTTAAATCGCTCACCATTGTTTGAAAATTCAACAGGCTTTCCAAACGTCCCTGTGCAATTTCGGCCTGGTAAGGTGTGTATTGTGTGTACCATCCGGGATTTTCAAAAAGATTTCTTAAAACAACAGAAGGGGTAATTGTATCATAATATCCCTGGCCGATATAAGATTTAAAAACCTTGTTTTTGTTAGCAATTTTTTTTAAATCGGTCAGGTATTCAAATTCGCTGATGGGATCTGCGATATCCAGTTTTTTTTGCAACCGGATTCCTGAAGGAACAGTTTTATCAATCAATTCATCAAGCGAAGCAACGCCAATGATGGAAAGCATTTCGTTAGTTTCGGTTTCGTCCGGGCCAATATGTCTTTTGGTGAATTCGGAGGATTGTTTTTCAAAAAGATTCATATAAATTTTTGCTTTTTTATTCTCACAGCAAACAAACAAATAAGGCAGTTTTTTATTTTTCTGTGAAATGACGGCGCAAAGTTACAATTAGAAATGTTACTACAATTGTCTGAATAAGGATTTACAGGATTTTAAGATTTGCTAAATTTGGGGACTATTAAAGGAAAGTGAACTTATCCTGCTAATTCTTTAATCCTCCAATTCCTGCTCTATCTTTGCCGAATGCATGAAGACATTCTGAAAAACTGGGAAAAGAAATCCTCTGATAATCAGAAAAAGTATAAAAATTTCCTAAAGCGTACAGATAAGAACAAAGTGCTGAAACAGTTGCCTGATCTGCATGAAGAAGCTTTTGAAAAAATAGATTGCCTTTCGTGCGCCAATTGCTGCCGCAATTATTCTCCAAGATTTAAAACGCCTGATATTAAAAGGATTTCCAGACATCTGCAAATGAAAGAAGGCGCTTTTATTGAAACTTACCTGAGATTGGATGAAGATGGAGATTATGTCACCAAATCATCTCCGTGCCCTTTCTTAGGTGCAGACAATTATTGTACCATTTATGAAAACCGGCCGTCCGATTGTCATCGGTTTCCATATACTGACGAAGATGTTTTGCTAAAAAGGCCAGCAATCACTTTAAAAAACTCTACTTTTTGTCCGATTGTTTATTTCGTTCTGGAAAAGCTGGCTTCCCCAAACTCCTCCAAAGGAGAAGCTAAATGAACTATTGTTGAAGGGGAGTCATATCCCTCTTCATTTACCTGTACAATAAAAAAGAAATCCTGCTTATTTGTTCGTTTACTGCAACTGGCTCTTTTCATATTTTCATATCTTCATGTTTATGTTAGTAGAAATTAATAAAGAAGACATTGCTAATCGCTTTATGCGATACGTGCAAATTGACACGCAAAGTGATCCTAAAAGTGGCGCGCATCCTTCCACTGAAAAGCAAAAAAATCTAAGCAAAATTCTTGTTGAAGAGTTGAAAGAAATCAGAATTGCTGATGCGGAAATGGATGTCTATGGATATGTATATGCAACGATTCCTTCCAACACTGAAAAAAATGTTCCTGTAATTTGTTTTTGCAGCCACGTAGATACAGCACCGGATTGCAGCGGCACGAACGTGAAACCGATTCTTCATAAAAATTATAAAGGTGAAGATATTGTGTTACCTGATGATCCTTCGCAGGTTTTGTCGCCAGTTGTTTTTCCATATTTGAATATACAAATTGGGGGAGATATTATCACTGCAAGTGGCAATACGCTTCTGGGAGCGGATGATAAAAGTGGCGTTGCTGCAATCATGCAGGCAGCAGATTTTCTGATGAAAAATCCTTCCGTAAAACATGGAAAAATTAAAATCCTTTTTACTCCTGATGAAGAAATTGGGGAAGGAACCGCCAAACTGGATATAAAAAAATTGGCTGCAGATTTTGCTTATACGCTCGATGGCGGCGAAGTGGGAAGCCTGGAAGATGAAACGTTCAGCGCTGATGGAGCAACGATCGTTATTAACGGAGTAATTTCTCATCCGGGGTATGCAAAAAATAAACTGGTGAATGCGTTAAAGGTAGGTGCAGAAATTTTGCATGCGCTTCCAACATCAGAATGGTCGCCGGAAACCACAGAAAAAAAAGAGGGGTTTGTTCATCCTGTCCGGTTTGAGGGAATAGCAGAGAGAGCAACATTGGAATTTATTCTGCGTGATTTTGATGATGAAAAATTGAAAAGGCATGGGTTCAGATTGAAAGAAATCGCAGAAAGTGTGGTTAATCATTATAAAGGTGCTTCCATGGAATTTTCTATTCATGAACAATACAGGAATATGAAGAAGATCCTGGACCAATATCCGCAAGTGGTTGAATTTGCCTCAGAAGCTATCAAGCGCGCCGGCCTTGAAGTTAAGACGGAAAGTATCCGTGGCGGCACGGATGGAAGCCGCCTCAGTTATATGGGTTTGCCCTGCCCGAATTTGTTTACCGGAATGCAGGGAATTCATTCAAAACTGGAATGGATTGGAGTGAAAGATATGGCCAAAGCTGCAGAAACCATTGTGCATTTGTGTAGGATTTGGGAAGAAAAGACTGATAAATAAAGAACAGATCAAAAAATAATGAAGAATATCCCATTGCTTTTTCAACCTAAAAGTCCATCGTGAAGAATGCCGTTAATAATTTCGTAAATTTTTTTTTTGATTTTTATTCATCTTTCAAAATTGAAATTACTTTTTACATTTGTTACTAAACCAATTTAAATGGATTTATTTTTTCTGCAGATTGATTCATCAGTGATAACCCAAACAGCACAAACCCAAAACTTATGGGAAACTCTTGAAAGAGGCGGTGTGCTTATGATTCCGCTGGGATTACTTTTTTTGGCAGCGCTTTATTTCTTTTTTGAAAGACTGATAGCTATTAAACGGGCAGCAAAAATTGATGATAATTTTATGCGTATTATTCGTGATCATATTGTAAGCGGTAATGTAACTGCTGCGAGAAGTTTTTCAAAAAATAATGAAAATCCTGTAGCCAGGATCATTGATAAAGGAATTCAAAGAATAGGTAAACCCATTGACGCAATCGAAAAAAGTATGGATAATGTCGGAGCGCTGGAATTGTACAAACTGGAAAAAAATCTTTCTATTATTTCCATTGTAGCCCGCATCGCACCACTGTTTGGATTTCTTGGAACTATTATCGGGATGCTTGCATTATTCAAAGGAATTGCAGCAAGCACGGAGTATACGGCTAATACGATTGCCGATGGTATTTATATTAAAATGATCACGTCTGCAACGGGGCTTATCATTGGTATTTTGGCATATATTGGCCACAGCTATCTTGTTACCCAAATCAACAGGATCGAAAATAAAATGGAAATTGCCAGCGCTGAATTTGCAGACATATTGCAGGAGCCTACTCATTAAGAATTAAAAAATCAAGAACTAAAAGCAATGAGCATCAGGAAAAGATTTAAAGACGATGATACGGAACTGGACACAGGTCCATTAAACGATATCCTGTTCATTCTTATGTTCTTCTTTTTGATCATTTCCACAATGGCCAATCCTAATGTAATAAAAATGAACAATCCACGCGCTACCAGTGACACCAAAGCCAAGCAAAGTGTGATTGTGAGCATCAACAAAAATAAACAGGTTTATATCGGCCAGGACGAAATTCCTTTTGATTCACTGGAATCGGTTTTGAAATCCCGCTTGCCGATCACTGATTCATTGACCAAACCTGCAGTCGTTATTAATGCAGATTCATTAGTAAGCTGGGGAGATATTGTAAGAATTATGGAAGTGGCAAAAAAATTAGGAGCTACTACCTCCGCGTCAGTAAAGAAATAATCATTTCTTCACAGCCCTTACCATTCTTTCTTTCCCATAAATATCTTTTTTTATTTCGGAAATAAATTCTGCCTGTTCAAAAATTGCTTTTACTTCTTTTGCATATTCTTCATGTACTTCCATATAAATTTTTCCGTTCTTTTTTAAATGCGTTTGTGAGAATTGAACAATCTTTTTATAAAAAATAGAAGGATCATTATTGGCTACAAATAAAGCAATTCCGGGTTCGAAATCTGAAACATTTTTTGAAAGAATTTCTTTTTCCCCGATGGGAATGTATGGCGGATTGCTGATGATTGTATTATAGATATGTAGCGGTCCCCACGCATTTTCATTTAAAAAATCAATAGCTAAAAAATGAATAGTAACTTGCAAATTTTCAGCATTTTTTTTGGCAATTAATAAAGCCTTTTCGCTTACATCAATTGCGGTAATATTCGAATCAGGCAATTCTTTTTTTATAGCAATTGGAATACACCCACTGCCGGTTCCAATATCAATGATATTTGTTGGTTTACTGTCTTTTTCTTTTTTGAAATCATTTACCATCCATTCAATTAATTCCTCAGTTTCAGGCCTTGGAATTAAAACATTTTCATCAACAAAGAATTTCATTTTGTAAAACCATGCCTCATTCAAAACATATTGAACAGGCTTGTGCAGCAAGAGTTCCTGAAGATATTTTTCAATTGTATTTTCAACCTCTTCGTTCAATGGTTGATTTTTGTTTTCCCTTCTTTTCCAATTTTTCAAACCAGTTGCACTTTCAAAAACCCAATCAGAAATATTTTCTGCTTCACGATCTTCATAAATCGTTTTTAATTTCTCTGTAAAGTCAAAATAGGATTCTCCAATTGTCATTATCGCAAACTTAATTATTTTGTGAAGCGAAAAATAATTCGATTCATCTAAATTTTCTAAACCTTCTAAACAAATTTATCCGACAATGTTTTCTGATGAACAATATATGGTCCGTTGCATTCAATTAGCAAAACTTGGAGCGGGAAATGTAGCGCCCAATCCAATGGTGGGCGCAGTGTTGGTTTATGAAAATAAAATTATTGGGGAAGGGTATCACAAAAAATTTGGCGATGCGCATGCGGAAGTAAATTGTATCAACAGCGTTGCTGAAGAAAAAAAGTCATTGATTGAAAAAAGCACAATGTATGTTTCGCTGGAACCCTGTGCACATTATGGAAAAACGCCGCCGTGTTCTGATTTAATCATTCGTGAAAAAATTAAAAAAGTAATAATCGGCTGCCAGGATATTTATAAAGAAGTTGCCGGAAAAGGAATTGAGAAATTACGAAACGCAGGCGTGGAAGTAGTTACAGGCATTTTGGAAAATGAATGCATAAAATTGAACAAACGATTTTTTACTTTTCATCAGGAGAAAAAGCCTTACATTATTTTGAAATGGACACAAAGTGCGAATGGGAAAATTGGCTCAGCGGGGAAAAGAATTTTCATCAGCAATGATTATTCCAATCGCTTAGTTCATAAATGGCGAAGTGAAGAAGCGGGGATTTTAATTGGTACCAACACGGCTTTAGTAGATGATCCATCCTTGACAACAAGATTATGGAAAGGAAAGAATCCCGTAAGAATTGTGATTGATAAAGAATTGAAATTACCTCTTTCTCTAAAAATATTTAATGACGAAGCAAAAACCATTATTTATAATTGTTCAAAAGATTCTTGTGAAAAAAGTATCCAGTTTATCAAATTGAGCAATCAAAATTTTATAAAAGAAATACTGGATTCCCTTTATGAAAACGAAATTCAAAGTGTGTTGATTGAAGGTGGGCCGAAAACATTGAAATCTTTTATTAATGCAAATTTGTGGAACGAGGCAAGAATTATTACGAATGAAAAAATGATTATTGAAAATGGAATCGATGCGCCGGAAATGAAAGGGTTTATGTTGAAAAAACAGGAAAAGTATTTTTCAGATTCCATAGATTTTTTTTATAGAAAATAAAAACTCTCACTTTTTGTTGCTTTACTGAATCCCGAATGAAGTTTTTACCTTTCCATTTGGAAAAAAGACATCAACTTTTTAGTAAATTTGCAGCCGTCAAAGTGAATATTTTTATGTTCACTTTTTTTATCAATTTTATTAGAATTTAATTTTGAAAACATGTTTGACTCTTTAAGCGATCGCCTCGATACCGCGTTTAAGAATTTGAAAGGCCAGGGAAGAATTACTGAACTCAATATTGCTTCCACCGTAAAAGACATTCGCCGGGCATTGGTAGATGCAGATGTGAACTATAAAATTGCCAAAGAATTTACTGACACGATTAAGGAAAAAGCTACGGGTGAAAAAGTAATTAACGCCGTTAGCCCTGGCCAGCTAATGGTTAAGATTGTGAAAGATGAACTGACCGATCTGATGGGAGGCGTAGAAACCGAGTTGGATCTCAGCGGAAATCCGGCAATTATCCTGATTGCAGGGTTGCAAGGTAGTGGTAAAACAACTTTCAGCGGAAAGCTGGCCAATTATTTAAAAACGAAAAAAGGGAAATCACCTTTGCTCGTTGCCGGCGACGTTTATCGCCCTGCTGCAATTGAACAATTGAAAGTTTTGGGCGGCCAGATCAATGTAGAAGTCTACAGCGAACCTGAAAATAAAAATGTAGTCGAAATTACCCAAAACGCATTAAAAGAAGCCAAAACAAAAAATAAAAATGTAGTCATCATTGATACTGCCGGTCGATTGGCAATTGATGAAGTGATGATGACGGAAGTGGCCAACATTAAAAATGCTTTAAATCCAAAAGAAATTTTATTTGTAGTGGACAGTATGACTGGCCAGGATGCAGTGAATACGGCTGCTGCATTCAACCAGCGTTTGAATTATACCGGAGTAGTACTTACTAAATTGGACGGTGACACCCGGGGTGGTGCGGCAATTTCAATTAAATATACAGTTAACAAACCGATCAAATTTGTAAGTAGTGGCGAAAAACTGGATACGCTGGACGTATTTTATCCCGAACGTATGGCCCAAAGGATTTTGGGAATGGGCGATATTGTCAGTTTGGTAGAAAAAGCGCAGGAACAATTTGATGAAGCGCAGGCAGCAAAACTTGAAAAGAAGATCCGGAAAAACCAATTTGATTTTGAAGATTTCAAAACCCAGCTTCAGCAAATTAAAAAAATGGGAAATCTGAAAGATTTGATGGGAATGATACCGGGAGTGGGCAAACAAATAAAAGATATTGACATTAACGACGATGCCTTCAAGGGAATAGAAGCAATGATCAATTCAATGACCCTTGAAGAAAGGCGAAACCCGGATTTGATCAACCCAAGCCGAAAGCAGCGTATTGCCAGCGGAAGCGGCAAAGATATTTCTGATGTAAACCAATTTATAAAGCAGTTTGACCAGATGAAAAATATGATGAAAATGATGAATAAAATGCCAATGGGAAGAATGGCCGGGCTGGGGAAAAGATAAATATTTTATGATATTTGATAAAAAAAGAAATTTATTGAGGAAAAGAAATTTTTTTTCACAAAAAGGCCATTATCTTTTGTATTTTTCATATACACAGCTTATCTTCGCTGTCCTTTTTAGAAACCCAATTTAATCACAACCCAAAAAAATTTCTATTTTTTATGGCTGTAAAAATGAGATTGCAACGACA
>JBIQMJ010000152.1:0-10631 GCA_044463445.1 Segetibacter koreensis | reverse complement strand
CTAATTCTTCAAAATCATCAAAAATTGTTTTAAAGAAATTGTAATAAGTTTTATTATATAATGCAAGAGCATGCGTACATCTGTTTAATTTAGCTCCCATTTCAAACGGAAACTCTAGCTTTAATGATTCTCTTTTACTTCCGTCATCCTCTTCACATTTGGATGTAATTCTATCGAAAAAGAATTCCGCTTCACATGCTATTGATAAAAATAATCCTCTAACCTTTGCTTCTTGTCCCCACATGTCAAGATCGAATCCGTGTTTACTCATAAGATTTTTTTAATTCTCTAAGGCTTTCTTTAATTCATTAAAAGCATTTATAAAATTATAGCAGTACTTCCTTGACTTAAAGAAAGTCATAATGTTACTAGTTTTACCAAAATCTGTGGAGTTTATACAATCCTTTTGAAGGCATAAAAATTTCACCGCATCATATTTTTTGCTAGGTAAATCCGGAGCTTGGGAAGTATAGAAGGCTTGGACGCCGTCCACAGAAAAGGAGTAACGGCCAAAATCTTGAATTTTATTTTCTTTATTTAAAAATATATCTGGAACACTTTTGCCTCCAAACATAAGCCGACCTTGCTTATGTATTTTGTTCAGATTAGCTAAACACTCTTTTACATTTCCTTGGCAAAATACAATCTGAGAAATGAAAGAAAAGGTAATTAGAAAAAAAATCTTTTGAAGATTATGCATTAAGTATGTTTATGATTATTAGTTTTTTAATCCACATTATACGTAGCACTTATTTTTCAGTCCGCCTTTAAACACACATTTTATTAGCTGTTTATTCTCGTTTCCAATTTCCAAAAAATTGAAATAATTAATCCAACACACACAACTAGATCTACAATATTCCAAATTGTTCTACCCAAAACAACTTTTATAAAAGGTTGAAATAATAATGCTAATGCGATATAAATAATTACCGTTGGGTTTAAACTCTTGTTTCTTTCGTAATTGGAATATGCTAATATTAAAAACCCAACCATTCCTATAAAACGAGTTGCTTGATAATAGCCGTATGGCATTTTCAAAAGGCAAAGCAAAAAAAGTATTGAAAGAATGATTTTTATAGCAATTGCAATTGTATGATTTTTCATTTAGAATAAGTTGATATTTGTCTTAAACCTGCAATTAATAAGTAATTACAATCTTTCTCTACCCATGAAAGATTTTGGACAAACTTGTCAGTTCAAAAGATATTCGCGAATTACCTACTTTACGATTTATATCATTTTCCATTTTTTTAAATTTTTGGAGATCAGTTTCAGTAAAACGATATCCTAATATGACTTTTTCAATAACTATAAAAGGGTCACCATTAATCAATTTTTCGGTATCAGAAGTGCCTAGCGGAAAAACACGTTCAGCAGGACCAAAAGCTCCTCGCACTTGTTTCTTTGACTTTAAAGCATTTTCCCTTTTTTCGACATTCCCTTTTGAAAGAACCGGAATCCGATAGCCATAATAATGTTTATTTTGATTATTCACAAGTAATTCAATGGCTTCATTCGTTACATCAATCCTGTCTTCCAATAGGAAGCTTTTCAAAAACCTTACTTCTTCTTCTTTTACAAAAAGAGGATTCTTATGAAAGGCTAAAAATATTGCAAGAGAATCAGCAATCCCCTCTTCTCCACTATTATTTCGTTCCATTTTTAATGTAGGATTATTTTTCAAAAAACACAAGTGATCAGTTTGGAACTTCTTGAATTTATCAAGACAATTTTCTTCATTCCCATAATATACATTACTTAGGAAAGAATTTTGCCATAATTTTTCATTTGGATAAAATGAAATTACTATTCCTATTCCATTACCATTATCACCGTAATTCCGCCACATATTAAAACATTCCTTTTCAGGAGTATAATCACACATGGATAAAGAAAATACATACTCTTTTAATTGGCTTATGCTTTTCTTCTTAATAACTTCTTCTCTTAATTCATTTCCTGCAAAAAGTAATTCTAATGGATCATCATGATTGCTAAACTGCGTGGCTAAAAAATACCCGTTGTTGATGATTTTAAAAAAAGTATTCAAAGAAGTAAAATGAATAAATTTTTTATCTTCAACTTCATGATAATAATCAGAATTTTTGTAAGAAATGAAAGAAGATGGTAATCTTATTTGCCCCTTAAAAACTTCAGAATCAATAGTTCTTGCCATACTTCTACCGCCTCCTTCAATTTTAAAATTTGGTGTAATTACTTCTTTGAAATAGTTATCTAATATTTCACGAATAGCAGCCCATTTTCTATCTTCAGAGTCTGTTTGCATTTTCAAAAAATTGAATTCTACTTATACATTCGCATTGTTGGAGCAAATGTTTATCTAGTAATTTAAATAATTAATCAAATAAACAATTATTCTCTGCGTAAGTTATTAGGTCATTCACATCCTTTACCCCTAATTTTTCCATCATTCTTGACTTTATCCCTTCAATTGTTTTGAAACTCAAATTCATCTTTTGAACAATTTCTTGTGCTGAAAAACTCCGATATAGCAAGCGAAGTAGTTTCGTTTCTATTCCGTTAATTTTAGACATGTACCAAGTAAAATCATAAGATGAAATTGAGTTCGGATTTTTAAGAAAATATTCTATTTTCTCTTGTATTTCATTAGGAGTAGTAGACTTTGGTAATACCACATTAAAAAGTCCACTTTTTAAAGCTTCATTAAATATTTTCCAAGGATTTTGGGGATCAAACAACATTGAAATAATTATTATAGGTACTGATTTATCAAACCTTTTTTCTATTATCCTTAGAACTTGCGCAAATTCAAAACCATCAATTACTGGTTGCTTTATACCCGAAAGAATTATGTCAAGTCTTTCATTTCTGCTATAGCAATTTTCTATATAATTTAATGCTTCGATACCATCAGTAAAACTCGCTAAATGTAGATTTGGAAATTTAGATTCTAGGGAAAGTTCTACACCCCTCAGGAATATTTTGTGATCATCAAAATGTACTATGTGTAGTTCTCTGAAATCAATATTTAATAATTTATTGGTAACCTTAATTTGATTACCGATTCTTTTAATTATTCCTCCCTCATATTTTATAATATTATTTTCCATCTTCCAATTCTTTAGCCTGATTTTCTAATTTTTCTTTTGTTTCTTTAAAATAAGCATCCCAATCCTTTATTCTGCTAATGGTTTTATAGGCATCACTTGCTTTAATCAATTCAACATGCTGTAATAATTCACTAATTCTGATTTTTAATTTTTCAATTTCCGCTTTCATCAATTGCTTTTCAGTAATCGTGTCTGATTTGCTTACAAAGAAGTTTCCTTTTTTTAAGTTCTCTAAAATCTCAGAAACTTTTTTTAAATCGTTTTGCTCATACGCTTTATTTAACTCCGTAAATAATTTATCAGCCAGTTCTTTCTGGTCTTCGCTCACCACATCAGGGTGGCACAGTTTGCTGGCGCTTCTGTATTTTTTCCTTATGTCAATTAGTTCTTCTTCTGTTAGGTCAGCAATTTTTTCATTTTTGCTTACTTCAAATTCCTGGCTGTAATTGTTGTAATCTTCTTCTGCTTCTTTTTCTTCAGATGTTCCTTTCGCTTTATTTTTCCTGTGTTTTAAGATCTTTAAAATCAATTCACCCAATTCCTGATTATGCCTTACTCCAAATTCATGAATTAATTTTTCGAGGTCTGCTTTTTCATCAGAAAGCTTATTCAGTTTAGCTTCTAAAGACTTTGCTTCTAATTTTAATCCGTCAATTTCAGGGTCAATAAAAATGGAAACTTTATGATGCTGGTTTATAAATTGCTCAATAGCGATTGCCGCTTTGCTGTAAGATTTTTCTTTTAAAGAAAGGATAATTGTTTCTAATTCCAATGTTACTCCAAGCTGTTCTAATTTAAAAATATGAGCACCAATTTCATCTTCTTCCTCTAATGAAATCAGGCTTTTGATTAACTCCAGTCGTTTAATAACTTTGGAAAGATTGATATTTTGAACCTCTGGCATAAGCAAATTGTATAAGTAAATTTAATATGTTTTGAGCTTAATGGTAATGCCCTTTACAACTTATAATAACAATGTTTTGATCTTCATCAATTTTATAAACGAGCCGGTGTTCATCCGTAATTCTTCGGCTCCAATATCCTTTAAGCTGGTGTTTTAATGGTTCGGGTTTACCTTTTCCTTCAAAAGGATTTCGGCTGATTTCTTTTAGAAGCTCATAGATTTTTTTGAAAATTGGTTTGTTAATCAAACTCCAATCAAAAAAATCATCAAAAGCAGCTTGTTGAAATGTATAATTTTTTTGCATTGTTTTTAAAGTCTTGGTAAGACCATTTCGTCCAGTTCGGCGTCAGAAATCGTAACCACGTTCCTCTTTTTATCAATATCGTCAATTGCTTTTTTTAAACGGCTCAAATATTCTTCACCGGTTTCAGGTTTTAGCAAATCAAAATCTTCTGAAGTATTAATGGTTATTTGTAATTGCCTTGATGTCGAAAACAACTTTTTTACTGCTTCTACAAATTCGGAATTAAAATCTTCCTTTTTTATAATGAAAGTGCTTTCCATTTTCTTGAGTATTTAATTCAAATTTACTTCAATTCATTTAACAATCCGCCAGTTGAAATAACAGATATTAATTATCAATTTCATCTTCTTCCTCCAATGGAATCAAACTCTTTATTAACTCCAGCCGTTTTATGATTTTGGAAAGATTGATGTTTTGAACCTCTGGCATAAGCAAATTGTTTGAGTAAATTTAACGAGAACCAGTAAACAAACAAAAAAGGCGGTATCTTGTTTTTAAAGAATCTGGTTCCCTTAAGATTAGACAGGTTTGTATTATTACTTACCTGTTTTTTACCCTTCATTCCCGGAAAACCCGATTTCTTAAGTTGTTCCTTAGCCTTGGCAAGTTTGTCCGGGAAAAAGCACAACATTATTAACTTATTCAGTGATGGATCGATCCCTACTGCCGGAAGTTTCTTTTTGTTTATTTACAATCTTGTTTTCATTATTCAATTTTACTATTTTTCCTGTGTACCGCAAAAGCCTCGTAATCGCACCAACTAATTTTTAATAAGTAACAATCCTTCAACCGTTATATAAAACACCTCATAAAAACCTATAAAACCATCCTTCCATTATTTTTTTTTACAAAACAACTAAACACCACCTTCCATATACCTCCGCCGTACCTTCTACCTACCTGGGGCCGATAAAATGTATCTTCTGTGCGTTAATTAACGCATAGGTAACACACGTGATCCGGAGCAGTTATGAAGCATTCAGCCTGCAGGTATATAGAAAACAGTAAACAACTCAATCAAAATATTATCGCAAAAGTGACAGATGTATTTGTAAGGGGCCGCATCGGAAAGGAGAAACAGTAAACAAATAAAAAGGTGGGTTCTTCTTTGATTTCAAACGGCCAAATTCCAACCTGTTCTAATTCAAAACCTGCATATCAATTTATCTTCTTCCTACAATGAAATCAAGCTCTTTATTAATTCCAGCCGTTTGATGATTTTGGAAAGGTTGATATTTTGAACATCCGGCATAAGCAAATTCTTTGAGTAAATCTATGAAAAACTGGGCTAGAAATTCAAAAAATTATAGCAATTCCGTTTTTATACAAGGAACATCCTTTAACTCCAAAGATGTAACTTAGCACCTCAAGTATAAAAAAAAGAACGTATATATTATGGCAGAAAATGCAAAATTTGGCGGACAAAAATTAGGGCCGCTTACTCCCCTCGTTGGAGAATGGGAAGGCAATGTAGGAGTGGATTTATCTTATCACAATAAAGGCGATGAAACTTCCGAAACTACTTATTTTGAAAAAGCATGGTTCAAACCCATTCCGATCCAGGAAAACGGAAATCAATCTTTGGAAGGACTTACCTACAAATCAACTGCATGGCGGCATGGAGAAGAAGCAATGGACCCGTTTCATGACGAAGTGGGTTACATTCTCTGGGATAAAGAAAACCAGCAGGTGATCCGTACGGTAGTTTTTGGCCGTGGCATTGCCATAATGGCCGGAGCTGACGCCAAAGCCAGCGACCGGGAAATTCATTTCAAAGCCACACCCGGCGATCCTTGTTATGGAATTCTTCAAAATAAATATTTATTGGGTCGCGCAGAGCTAAAAAGTTTTGAAAGCACTTTCAAATTCAATGGCGACGGCACTTTTACTCATTCATCTGATATAGTGCTGAAGCTCGGTGCGCAGGGCGGAAATGAAATGCATCATACGGATATTAATACTTTGCACCGGGTAAAACGGTATCATCCCAGTGTAGAATTACAATAAAAAAATAAAGGCCGGATTCCAATAATTTATGAATCTTATGCAGAAATTCAATTTTATTTCTGTTTCAATAAAAGCCATTACACTTAAATTGACAAATGGAGCCTCTCCGCTTATTGAGAGGTTCATTTGTCAATAGATTCTTCACCTTTCTACATGCTGAAGAGTGGCCAGTGAACCAAAGGTTTTTCCATTCGGGGTATAAAAAAACTGCGCTATAAAAAGACGCAGTTTTTTGATTATACTGACACATGAGAAATTTTTTACCAATTACTTATCCGCAGGCCAATATTATAAGGAGTAAAATTCAGATCATTTTTAAAAATTGATTTCGGGCTGTAAGAACCATACAAATGAACAGGCCCAAGCCCCAGTTCGCCCACATAAGAAAATTTCCATTTTTCAAGATCATAATCTCCCCGGTTTTTTTCTTTGCCACGTTCATCACTTTTTTGTTTATTACGGCTGCTGTATAAATAGCCCATGCTTACGCCGGCGCTGATGCTAAGCCCTTTGTTGTTGTAATTTGGATTAGTCCGGAAATTAAGCATCAATGGAACGGTAACATAATCTGCTGCCAGTTTGTTTTTGGAAAAATCAATTGAATCACGGAATACAAAAGCATGAGAAATATTTTGGGCGTGATTATACGGATTCATTCCTCCTTCACTAAAACTGATATTATTTTTAAACCGGTAATTATTCAATTCAAGTCCCAGCCCATATTTCAGATTAACAACATGTTTGATAAGATTCATTCTTTGCATGAAAAGCCAGATATTGATGTTCACTGATTTACCGGTCCTTAGTTTAAAATCATTGGCTCCTAAATCAGGACTGCCCACAAGATTGTTACCTGCGATTGCGTTCGCATAATTGGTTTTATCAGTCCAGTTCGCAAAACCAATATCAAAAACAAAAGAGGAAGTGCTTATGTTAGAATGATCTTCATGCTTTCGTTTGCCAACGGTAACGGTTACACGATTTTTGTCTTCGGGATTCCCCTTCTTAAGAATAATCATGCCGCCGATACGAACGGTATCGTTTTGATTGCCGGCCTGGGTAGAATCTGTTTGTCCAAATCCGATAGCGGCACAGCATACCAGTGTTATTATTAAAATTGACTTTTTCATTTTTAAATGTATGAGAATGATTAAATTTTTAAAACTTATTTGCCACAGCAGGTTCATCATTGCCTTCCAGCAGGCGGGTGATAGGATTGGTTCTTTCTACTATCCTTTTCACTTTTTTAAAAAATCCGCCCACTTTTGATTTTTTGAATTCCTCCGCGGGGATATCGTAAAAGACATAGTCATTATGAGCCGGTGCGCCGGTGTAAGCGACTGTTATTGCCTGGTTCGGCTGAATTTCAGGTTCTGATTTCTGAAGGGGAGTATGGGTTTCTGGTTCAATACCTTTTTGAACATTTTCAACCTTGCTCTGTGTCTTTTCCGCTGGCGCATTGATTGCTACTGCTTCCACGGGTTCCTGTCTTAGTTGCTGAATATTCTTTGTCAAAGAAGGAGGAATCATCTTTACTTCACTTTTCACCATCTTATTGCTCCTGCTTTCTTTTACAATTGAATTCTCTTTAGGTGAATTACTTACCAAATGATCAGTCTCCTCTTTTTCAGCTGTGGAAGCCACCTGGCTATTATCTTTTTTAGATTCTGCTGGAGTCACTTTCACGGTTAAAGGCGCAACCGTCTTCGTTTTCTTTTCTTTTATCTGAGCCACAACGGGAGTTTTCGTTTCACGGTTAGACAAATAAGGAATGGAAATCCAAAGTCCAAAACCAACGAGGACAGCGGCTACAGCATATCTCCACCACATTAGGGTAATTACCTTTCCTGTTTTTTCTTTGCGATACAATTCCTTTTTATCAGGATAAATAACCGAAGTTTCCGGGGTAAGTTTTGCCTTCCCAATCAATTCAAATTCATCTTTTAATTCAGAACGCTGCGCTAAAAAACGTTCAGTTTCCAACCTTTCTTTTTCCGAAAGTTCATTATCGTGATAATGAACAAAGACTTCTTCATAATTATTGTTATCAATAAAAAAAGAACTTTCATTTTTGAATAAAAAAGATTTATCCTCCAGTTTTATTTCGTCCTCAGGAATATTAATGGTAAGTTTCAGCATGCAAAACTCCTCTCTGAATTCAGGGTTTTCTTTCACGAATACCTCTACCATCTTTCTTTCTGCATTTGATAATTCATTATCAGCATACAGCAAAAAATATTCTTCGTAATTATTTCGGTTGATATTCATTTTACATTACATTTTCCGGTTTTACCAAATAATTTTTCAATTGTATCCTTGCTCTGTGCAAGTACACTTTTACCTGGCTGATGCTTAACGAGGTTATTTCTGAAATTTCATCATACGAATAACCTTCATAATCTTTTAATAAAACAAGGCTTCTTTGCGTTTCACTTAACCGGTATAAAGCTTCATTCAATAATTTTTTTACTTCGCTTTGCGGTTCCCTGGTTGTTTGTAATGAAGAAGAAAAATCATCTTCCAGCTTCACTCTTTTATTTTTCCTGATCAGATCTATCATCTGGTGATACGCCACGGTAAATAAATAAGATTTACTTCTTTCATTATCCACTTTTTCCCGGTTGAGCCACATCTTTTCAAAAGACGCCTGCACCACATCGCGGGCATCTTCTTCGTGCTTTAAATTTTTTACAATAAACCTGTAAATATTATCTGCATAAAGATTTACACAATCATTAAATTCTTTCTCGGTCATACAATCAGGTAATTTATCAATTACACCAGCCGTTGTTTACATATAATACGCTTTTACAGTAATAAAGTTACAATCCTTTAAAAATAATTTGCTAACAGGATTTTAATAGTTTTCATTGTAGGTTTGTGCCATCAAAATAAACAATATGAATATAAATTTTTCTAAGCGGCTGGGCGCTGAGTTGGAAGAGATTAAAGCAAGCGGGCTTTATAAAAACGAAAGAATTATTACCAGCGCCCAGGGCGCTAAAATAGAAGTGGGAGGCAAAACAGTTTTGAATTTTTGTTCCAATAATTATCTGGGATTGGCGGCTCATCCCAAAGTAATTGAAGCTTCTAAAAGTACATCTGATAAACACGGCTATGGCTTAAGCAGCGTACGTTTTATCTGTGGAACGCAGGATATTCATAAAGAGCTTGAAAAGAAAATATCTGAATTTTTAGGAACAGAAGACACGATTTTATACGCTGCTTGCTTCGATGCCAACGGTGGCGTTTTCGAACCTTTGTTTGGAGAAGAAGATGCAATTATTTCTGATGCGTTGAATCATGCGAGCATTATTGACGGCGTTCGTTTGTGCAAGTCAAAACGTTTTCGTTTTGAACATAATGATATGGCAGATTTGGAAAGTAAGTTAAAGGAAGCGGAAGAAGCGAGAAGCAGGATAATCGTTACAGACGGTACTTTCAGCATGGACGGTACCATTGCGCAGTTGGATAAAATTTGTGACCTGGCCGATAAATATGATGCCATCGTTATGGTTGATGATTCTCATTCCACGGGTTTAATTGGAAAAACAGGAAGAGGCACACCCGAATACCGTGGTGTAACAGGCAGGATTGATATTATTACTTCTACTTTAGGGAAAGCGCTGGGAGGCGCTAATGGCGGATTCACTTCGGGCAAAAAAGAAACGATAGAAATGCTTCGCCAGCGCAGCCGTCCTTATTTGTTCAGTAATACATTGGCTCCAAATATTGTGGGCGCTTCCATCGCAGTTTTAGATTTATTAAATGAGACCACTGATCTGCGTGATAAATTAGAAAGCAACACAAAATATTTCAGAAAAAAAATGACTGAAGCGGGGTTCGATATCAAACCCGGCGAGCATCCGATAGTACCGATCATGCTCTATGATGCTGTGCTGTCTCAAAAATTTGCAGCCCGGTTATTGGAAGAAGGAATTTATGTAATTGGTTTTTTCTTTCCCGTAGTTCCCAAAGGACAAGCGAGAATTCGCGTACAATTAAGCGCCGCGCATGAACCAAAGCATTTGGATAAAGCGATTGAAGCATTTACAAAAGTGGGCAGGGAGTTGGGTGTGCTGAAATAGAAAAAGTAAAATCACATGACAGAAAACGAAGCCACCTTCAGGGCCAAAAGCACAATTAAATCGGCTGATATTGAACATCGCAAAAAAATAAATTTCAATATCGGAAAATACAATGCTGCAGTGCCGCAGGGAAAATTGCAGTTTGCCGATAATGATCTGGTAAAAGAAAGAGCTAAAAATATTAAATGGCGCGCAGTGGAAACGCTGGACCAGCATCTCGAAGAATTTGAAAT
>JBIQMJ010000151.1:0-10705 GCA_044463445.1 Segetibacter koreensis | reverse complement strand
TATTTGTGCAGGAATATTGCCACTCATAGCCAGCGGTAGCTAAACCCGGTAAGACAACTTTGTATTGTTCCCCAATATGTAATGTTATTGATTCGTTTAACATATCAATAAAGTGACAAGCAACTATTCGACTGAACGTATTGTCCAAAAATCGTTACAATAATCTTCTGTAGAAATATATGCATAAGGCATCCAGAAATATCCTTTGATTCCCCAATCTTTTCCCCATGAGTTTCGTATAAGAACGACTTGCTTATGGTCATCATAACCTACCGCTAATACGGCATGGCCGCCCCTAACACTTTCCTGAGGTATTTTCGGCATCGCATAATTCCTGTAGATTTTACAGATGGATCAAAAAAACTATCATAGACTGTAAACCCAAAGACAAAGGGAAATCCTTCCGAAAGGCACCCTTTAATTGAATTTAAGTTTACCGGGATGCGCCAATAAGACAATATTTGATTTTTTTTCGCAGTGGTATAACAAGCCGGCGGTGGCTTTTGGGTAAACTTAGCTGTAGGCGTATTATCGTCATCATACTTCCAATCGGCTTCAGGACAAATTCCTTGTTTATTTAAAGACTTAACACCATCACGCAGGTAGGCGCCACTATCCGAATTGACTGTATTAATTCTCACCCGCTCGTTGTAATATAAGAAAAGACGGGAAGGACGAAAAGTTACTTTTTTTTGTTTAATTTTTCCAAATTCAAATGCGGCGCTTAAAGCATTCGCCGTACAACTTCCCAACTTCCCCTGATTATAAACAGGGGGGCAATTTTTTCGAAGATCCATCTTTGATGGAAGATTTTGAATGGCTTTTAAGGGGGGAGAATAAAGGTAATCTCTCACATCTGGAAGATCGGGGATCCATCCTAACTGGTAAGGATCTGGTTGAACAGTTTTAGTTTTTTTTGACATGAAAATTCATTTTAATGATTGGAAAAAATAATTTTTTCGAAGGGGAAAAATTTGTGATTACTATAAAATTAAAGCTATAAATATTTTCACAAAATGGTAAATTAGTAACTGGAGGATTGGGAAGCATAAATGGCATAAATATGGTAGTCCCCGGTAAAAATTGTGAATGAAAAACAGCAAGTTTATTGGAAGATAGTAATCAAAATCTTAACCAGTTCTCGTTTGCAACAAGACTTTCTTTCTGTACTATCTTCTTGAGCATGTAATGCAAAAACTAAATCATTCAAGCTGTTCTTTTGCAAACAAGGGCTATTTGGAGTAAACGGACATTTAACCGGTTTTTTTATTTTCTTATAATTAAAAATATAAGCACAGTTAGACACACATTAACACGTTAGATATATAAGATGATTCGCATAAAGCTTTACTCTAATAAAAAGTCTTTCCCTGAATTAAATATCTTTGTATCAACATTTAAAAATGGATCACAATCATTCCCATCATAACCACGATCGTTTTGAAAAGCTTACCAATGTTAACACAGCATTGGTAATTGGGATTATACTTAATAGTCTATTTGTAATTGTTGAAGCAGTATTTGGTTTTTCAATTCATTCACTTTCCCTTCTGTCTGATGCGGGCCATAATCTGGCAGATGTGGGCAGCCTTGGTTTGTCGTTATTGGCTTTTAAATTGCTAAAAATAAAACCCAACAATAAATATACTTATGGTTACCGAAAAACAACCATTCTTGCCGCACTTTTAAACGGCGTAATTCTTTTAATTTCTATTGGGGCCATTGCTTTTGCCGCGATTGAGCGGTTTTCAAATCCGCCACCTCTTCCGGGGAAAATCATTGCCATTGTTGCGGGGGTAGGTATCGTTATCAATTTTCTAACCGCTTTTTTGTTCATGAAAAAAAAAGACAGCGACCTTAATATAAAAGGTGCTTATTGGCACATGCTGGCAGATGGCCTGGTAAGTGTTGGAATAATGGGCGGTGGAATTCTTATTTATTTCACTCATCTTTATTGGATCGACCCGGTAATCAGTATCGTAATCGTATTGGTAATATTACTGGGCACCTGGAGCCTTTTGAAAGAAAGCCTGGCGCTCACTCTTGATGCGGTTCCGAAAGATATTGACATTAAAGAAATAAGAAATAAAGCAGAAGATATTGAAGGGATTAAGAATTTGCATCACATCCACGTTTGGGCAATGAGCACCACGGAAAATGCCATGACTGCACACATGGTAATTGAGCAATGTGATAATATTAATAAGATAATCGACATCAAAAACAAACTCAGGCATCGGTTGGAGCACATGAATATCCAGCACATTACACTGGAAACAGAGTTCAGCAATGATGATTGCTTAAAGGGAGATTGTAGTTAACGATCCGTCATTGTACTCATTACATTTCTGTCAAAGTCCCTGGGGCATTTCATTTTTTTGCCTGTATTTTGCTAGCGAGGGATCCATCTCAATAGCATGGTCGCATATTTTCTGGCCTTTTTCTTTCTGACCTAATTTTTGAAAAGTCATTCCGGCCATATAAAGAGTGGCAGCGTCTTTCGGGTTCAGGTTTAGAATTTTTGTAAAATAATCCAACGCTTCCTTATATTTTTTTGTCTCGTACATGGCATGAGCAATATTATTAAGCAATTCTTTATTGTTGGGTTTTCTTTCTAAAACAATATTTAAAGTTTTAATTCCATTTTCAGTATCGCCTGAATATAACTGCGCAAAACCATAATTTTCATAAAAATCATTGGTTTTATTATACCCATTCTCGGAAGCTAAATCAAAATATTTCAGGCTATTTTTAAAATCATTTTGATTGTAATAAAGTAAACCCAATTCATAAAGCCATTGACTGCGGGAGGGATCTAATGCTACCGCTTTTTGAAATTGAGCAATGGCATTTTTTTCTTCTTCCAGTTCAAGATAGGTGCGGCCTAAAGTATAGGCGGCTTCTGCATCTTTATCGTTTTCAGCGATTGCCTGCTTTAAAAAGTTTTCTGCTTTTCCATAATCTTCGAGATTATAATAACTCATACCTAAAACGCGGGAAACATTTTTACAATTTTTACATTTGGCTGCAAAATCGATGGCTTTCTGAAATTGCCGGTTATTAAAAGATAAAGTAGTGAGTTGATTAACCACCTCCATATTATTGGGATCCAATTCATAGGCCTTATTAAAATTTTCCTGGGCTTTTGCAATCATGCGCATGGAAAGGCTGACTTCACCATTGGCAATATAAGCTTTGACAAATTTTGAATTAAAACTGATCGCCTTGTCAAAATCCTTTGCTGCCAGTGCATACAGACGGGCATCATTTTCCTTAACGCCTTTATTATAATAAAATGTAGCACTGTCTGAATTTTGAGAATAAGAAAAACAGGAAGCAAAACAACCTGTTATAATAAATAGTAGAATTTTCATTTTGAAGGATTTGAATCAATCAGCATTGAAATAAATGGAAATTAAAATTCTCATTTATTTACTGGTTTACTGGTTACATACAATTATTATTGAAGAACTAAAGCACTTAACGCCGGAAGATTCAGTTTTATTTCCACCATTTTTGTTTTTTTATCTAAAACTTCCGCTTTGATTTCCTGGCCGGAGAACTTTCCGGTTCCCCAATATTTTTCATCATCGCTGCAAAAGATCTGTTTCCATTTGATTTTGTCATGAACCCTGATCTTCCAGTCATATCTTTCCACCGGCGTCATATTAAAAACCACCAAAATATTTTTGCTTTTAGTGTTCCCTTTTCTCATATACACCATCACACATTCATTCCGGTGGTCGAGATCTATCCATTCAAAACCTTTTGGATCAAACTGGTTTTCATAAAATGCGGGCTGAGAAGTAAAGAGATTATTCAGGTCTTTAAAAAAATCTTTCAATTTTTGATGAGGCTCGTACCTGAGTAAGTTCCAGTTGAGCTCCGTTTGGTAATTCCATTCAGTAGTTTGCCCAAATTCGCCGCCCATAAAAAGTAATTTTCCTCCCGGATGCGTGTACATATAAGAATACAAAACACGCAGATTAGCAAATTTTTGCCATTCATCACCCGGCATTTTATAGATCATTGGCGATTTTCCGTGAACTACTTCATCATGGCTCAAAGGAAGTATAAAATTCTCATCATAATAATAGGCCATACTAAAAGAAAATTTATTCTGATATTCTTTCCGGTAAAGCGGATCTATTTGAAAATAATCAAGCGTATCATGCATCCATCCCATCATCCATTTCATTCCAAAACCCAGGCCGCCTGAAATAGTGGGTTCTGTTACACCCGGCCAGTCTGTTGATTCCTCAGCAATCATCTGTACATCCGGGAAATCGCGGTACACCATTTCATTCAGATTTTTTATGAAGGCAATCGCTTCGATATTTCCATTTCCTCCAAATTTATTTTTTTCCCATTCGCCTTCTTCTCTTGAATAATCAAGCCGGAGAATGGAACTTACTGCGTCTACCCGCATTCCATCTATGTGATACATTTCAAACCAATACCTGGCGTTGCTGATCAAAAAAGATCTTACTTCTGCCCTCTCGTAATTAAAAATATATGAATTCCAGTCGGGATGAAATCCTTTTCGCATGTCTGCATATTCATAGGTGTGAGTACCGTCAAACATAAAGAGGCCATGGGCATCACTGGGGAAATGAGATGGTACCCAATCGAGAATAACGCCAATGCCTTCCCTGTGAAAAGCATCCACAAACCTCATAAAATCTTCGGGTACTCCAAAACGTGAAGTGGGGGCAAAATATCCACAGCCCTGGTAGCCCCAACTTCCATCAAAAGGAAATTCCATCACAGGCATAAACTCTACGTGAGTAAAGCCCATTTCTTTTACGTAGGGAACGAGGCGTTCTCTCAACTGGTCATATGAATTGAAAGAATCTTCATCAAAAGGATTGGGTTTCATCCAACTGCCCAGGTGTACTTCATAAATGCTCCACGGTGAATGGAGAGAATTATGTTTTTTTCGTGTATGCATCCACGTCGCATCCTTCCATTCGTACACAATATTTTTTGTCTTGGAAGCCGTAAGGGGGCGTGTCTCCCAATGCCTTGCAAAGGGATCGCCTTTGTATAACTGAGCGCCTTCAAAACCTACGATATAATATTTATAATTTTCAAACTCTTCAATACCCGGGATAAAACCTTCCCAAATTCCTGAATGATCCAATCTTACAAACAAAGGATGAGCGCCGGTTTCCCAATTATTAAAATCTCCCACCACACTAATGTAAGTTGCATTGGGAGCCCAAACTGCAAAATAATATCCATCTGTGTTCAAAACCTTTACCGGATGAGAACCGAAAAAATTATATAAATTATAATTGGTTCCGTTTTGAAAATTACGAATCTCCTCTTCATCAAAAAGGGAATAATTCCAGACAGGCCTGGTTGAATCAACAAAATTTTCTTCTTCGTAAGGTGTATCTCTTATGGCCATAATGCAATTTACTATTTATTAAGCGTGGATGATTTATGGAATATTTTCATTAAAGCATCTGTAAGGAATAAATTCATTAACATAAGTTTAAGACACAATATATATTTTTTTAGTATCAAGGATAGTTTTTAATAATATTTTTGAGATTTATATCATTCCGAAACCAAATGCGAAAAATTTTTTACCCCCTTTTTATTTTTATTGTATCGTTCCAAATTACCTATGGCCAGGATTCAGAAATAAAGGGAAAACTTACTGATTCTTCATCAAACGTGGTTCCTTCCAATGCAGTTATTTCAGTATTGCGTCAAAAAGATTCCGTCCTGGTTCAATTTTCAAGAAGTGGCAAAAACGGAAATTTTGAAATGAATACTCTTGATTCCGGAAAATACATTCTCCTGGTCTCCTATCCTGATTATGGTGATTACGTGGAAAAATTCGATTTGAAAAAAGGAAAAAGCCTGGATTTTAAAACCATTAACCTGACACAAAAAGCAAAACTTCTTGCCGAGATAATTATTCGCCAATCTGCCGTAAGGATTAAGGGCGATACCACCGAATTTACGGCTGATAGTTTTCATGTGAAACCCAATGCTACTGTAGAAGATCTTTTAAAAGAATTGCCCGGAGTCCAGGTAGATAAAGATGGTAAAATAACGGCACAAGGGCAGCAAATTCAAAAAGTGCTGGTAGATGGTGAAGAATTTTTTAGCGATGACCCGACAGTAGCTACCCGGAATTTGCGGGCCGATGCAATAGATAAGGTCCAGGTTTTTGATAAGAAAAGCGACCAGTCAGAATTTACAGGAATTGATGACGGACAAACCACCAAAACCCTGAATTTAAAACTGAAGGAAAATGCCAAACATGGATATTTTGGAAAACTTTCTGCGGGGGCATCGGATAAATATTATAATGGCCAGGCGCTTATCAATGCCTTTAAAGCCAAACGGCAATTATCTGCTTTTGCCATTGCCAGCAGTACAGATCAGACAGGATTGGGTTGGCAGGATTCGCGCAGCTATGGTTTTAGCAACGATAATTTGCAGGTAATGGAAGGAGGTGGAATTATGATCACCTCCAATTATGATGACCTCGGCACTCAAAATTTTTATGGGCAGGGGTTGCCTGAAAGCGTAAAAGCCGGAATTCATTTTTCCAACAAATGGGATGATGACAAATACAATGCCGGCGGCAATTATCTTTTCAATAAGCTTGCGGTAAGAGGTGCCGGTAATACTTACACGCAAAATATCCTACAGGATTCAGTTTATTACACCCGCGAATCCCAGAATAGTTATTCAGACAAAATGAGAAATGGATTATCGGGGATGGCGGAAATAAAATTAGACAGTACCTCGTCACTGAAAATTACTGCTGACGGATACATTGGCCATTCTCAATCAAACAGCGATTATGAATCATCCGCTCTGGATGAAAACAACAAAACAGTTAATACCAGTAAGAGATTTTCTTCAAGCAAGGCCGACAACAAAGGATTACGCGCTTCCGCCTTATATAGAAAAAAATTCAAAAAACAGGGAAGAACGCTTTCCATCAATTTTGATGAAACCTATACTGACAATACAGGCAATGGATATTTAAATAATGTTTCCAATTTTTTTACTGTCAACGGGAGTATTTTCAGGAGGGACTCCACGGATCAAAACAAAGTAAATACTACTACCTCAAACATTGCCGGATTGAAAGCAACTTATACGGAGCCCTTATCAAAAAAATCTTACCTGGAAATTAATTATTCATTTTATAATAACAACAGTTCTCAAAACAGGTTGAGTTACGATAAAGATCAGGGTGGCAAATATTCCATGCTGGTCGATTCTTTAAGCAATGAATTTAAATATTTGTACAAGACCAATAGCGGAGGCCTCAATTACAGGTACAACGAAAAGAAATTTAATTTTTCCTTTGGTGGAAATATAGCCAATACAGCTTTTCAGCAAACCGACGTGGTTAAGGATACCACAAGAAAATACAATTATTACAATATTTTTCCACGGGCTAATTTTTATTATAAATTTAATGCCTATAGTGGCATTAGGTTTAATTATAACGGCAGCACTACCCAGCCAACGATTGACCAGCTACAACCTTTAAAAAACAATAATGATCCTTTAAATGTAGTGATCGGGAATCCCAATCTGAAACAGGAATTTAGAAATTCATTCAACCTTAGTTTTAATAATTACAAGGTTTTCAGTCAGCGTTCTATTTACATCGGCACTTATTTTACGTCTACGAATAATGCCATTAGCAGCGGCTATACGATAGATAATTTAGGGAAAAGAACCACGCAATACAGGAATGTAAATGGGAATTATTCCGGGAATTTATATGCAGGTTACAATATAAAAATTCCGAAAACACAAATCAATGTAGGTGTAAGCCCTCAGGGAAATTTTTCAAAAAACACCAATTTTGTAAATGGGCTTAAAAATGTGACTACCAGTACTGGCCTCAATTTGAGGCTGAGTTTAAGAACCTACAAGAAAGAAAAATATCAGTTCAGTCTTTCTGCCACTCCTTCTTACAACGTATCCAAATCAAGCATCAGTAAGGTGGCAGGCACAAATTATTGGAGTTACAATTATTCTGTTGATGGAAATTATACCTTACCTGGCAAGTTAGAAATTGGTTCAGATGTGGATATGAATTTCCGCCAGAAACTGAATGCTTTTGATGTAAATACAGATGTGATCTTATGGAACGCCTACCTTGAAAAAAAGTTTCTAAAAAGCGATGCACTTGTATTACGGTTTAGCATACACGATATTCTGAATCAAAATAAAGGATACAACAGGACTGTACAACCGTTTGCAATTGTTGAAAAACATTACCTCACTTACCAAAGGTATGGGCTGATAACACTAACCTGGAACTTTAATAATAAAGGTGGGGCAGGCGCTCCAAAATCCATGTTTTAAATTTTTATAAAAATGAAAAAGATAATTGTAATCCTGTCCATATTTTTAACTGTGCAGCAACTTTCTGCACAGCCAATTTTTCTTTCCAAAGGAAAAATTGAATTTGAAAAACGCACCAATGTATGGGCCGACCTGAAAGGAAGTTTTGCGGAGGAAATAAAAAAAACAATTCCTCAATATAAAACCTCCTATTTTGATTTGATCTTCGATAATGATAAAGCAATCTATAAACCAGGCCGGGAATCCACTGACAAAGCAGTTACTTTTTTTAATCTTCCTGCAAATGAGAACATTGTGTATAGTAATTTTGCTACTGATCAATCCATTGCTCAAAAAAATGTATTCGAAAAAACTTTCCTGATTCTCGACAGCCTCAGGCATGCAGAATGGAAGATCAAAAACGATTTTCGTGAGATTGCAGGATTTAATTGCAGAAGAGCTACAACTATCATTATGGATTCTGTTTTTGTTGTGGCGTTCTATACAGATGAGATCACGGTTCCGGGAGGACCGGAAAGTTTTTCCGGCTTGCCGGGCATGATATTAGGTTTGGTAATTAATCGTATTCATACCAGTTGGTATGCTACAAAAATTGAAGCTAATTCTGCTGATACCAAACAAATAACTCCTCCGACAAAAGGCGATAAAACCACAAAAGTGCAGTTAAAAGAAGAATTAAATAGATTAATGAAAAACTGGGGCGAATATGGCCAAAGAAACCTATGGAACATTCTTATTTAAACTATAGTACTACAGTTTTAAACTATAGTACTACAGTCGGTTATAGTAAACCGATAAATACGAATAATTTTTATTTTTACGCTGGTAAAAAATTATTGTACCTCAAGCAACTGCACCCTAAAAACCAAATTGGAATTTGCAGGTATTACCATATTCCCATTATTATCCTTAACATCCTTAGTACCATAACCCAATGAAGGTGGAATATATAAAGTAATATCGCCCCCTTTTTTAATTAATGGCAAACCCTTTTTCCAGCCTCCAATCACCTGGCCAAGCTGAAAAATTGCTGGCTTATTATCCGCCGTAGAATCAAACGCCACTCCATTCAAAAATCCACCGCGATAATATACAGCAAGTGTAGAGCAAAGGCTGGTTGGCGAGGCGCCGTCACCTGGTTGATTTATTTTATAATAAAAACCGGATGGAGCAAGAGTGGCATCAATTCCACGCGCTGTAAGCGAATCAAGCAGAGCTTCCTGTTCTGAAGCGGGAGCAATCACATTGGAGACAGGGAATCCACACGAATTATCCTTCTTTTTGCAGCCTGCCACTGCTATTACAAAAATGAAAAGAAAGAGAAATAAATTTTTAGTCATAGAGTAATTTTAAGTCTGCAAATAAAGAGCAAAAAATCTATAATTCCGCTGCATCTTCTTTGCTTTGCTTATATTTTAATTCTTTATAGATTTGTTCATTCCTGTCCCATTTGAACTGCATGCTGAACAAAGTATAAAAAACAGCAATTGCCAAAACGCCGATAATAATCAGCGTAATCAAGGTAGGTGAGATATAAATCATATTTTTGTACCAGTCATGAAAGATGACTGCCACGAGGATTGGGAGAGCAAAAACAAGCCCCCAGGGGGATCCGTACAAAAATTTGGTAAATATTTTTTTATCTTTTTCGCGGTTTTTTTCCCAATAAGCGATGAAAGATTTTTCGTCTTCTGTAAGCATATGGCAAAGGTAGCAAGTAAAAAATGAAAAATAATGAAGCCGGGTTTTGATTTCATTTTTTGTGAATTAAATGAATAAAATGTAGGTTTGCTTTATTAAAACCTCCTCTGTGAAAATTGAACAAGTACTTGTACATTATTTATTAAAAACCAAGCAACTCACCTTACAGGGTATAGGGACTTTTCATCTTAATGCTTCTATACCGGATTCCGCCGATTCTGAAAAGCCGGTTATCATTCCTGAAAATGCAATCTCATTTACCTATAATCCAAGAGTTTCTGAAGATGAGGGTCTTGTAGATTTTATTGTTGAGCATACAAAAAAAATAAAGCCTTTGGCTGCATCAGATCTTGATTCTTTTCTTTCATTGGGCAGGCAATTTTTAAATATCGGTAAACCTTTTAATCTTCCTCATATCGGGACTCTTGAAAAATTAAATTCAGGAGTGCTCTCCTTTGTTTCGGGCCAATTGGTAGCACCAAGAATGGAGCCCAACCGGTCACGGCAGGAAGAAGAGCCGGGGCAGGAACCTGCTGAAGAAAGCCTTTTTAATGAATATCAAAAAGAAAGAAAATCAAATAATGGAGGAAAAGCCATGCTTACCGTTTTGGTTTTGGTGAGCCTGGGTCTGGCAGTGTGGGCTGTA
>JBIQMJ010000150.1:0-10725 GCA_044463445.1 Segetibacter koreensis | reverse complement strand
AAAAAATCTTTATTGAAAATAATAGCAGCATGAAATTGTGTTTTTTTAATTTCATGGAGAAGGGAATTTATTGCTGCCGTTGATAATTCATCAATAAAAACTGCATCAGGATGGTGGCGGTATTCATTGATTTCCGGAGTGATTTCATCACAAAGAAAAACCGGTTTGTTTTCAAAGTAAATTGTAATATAGCTCATACCTGTGTATTATCTTCGCAGCATGACCGATAAAAAAGCGATTGCCGAAAAATTGTTACAAATTAATGCAATAAAATTAAGTATTAATAAACCATTTACATGGGCCAGTGGCTGGAAAAGCCCTATTTATTGTGACAACAGAAAAGCGCTTTCTTTTCCGTTTGTAAGGGATTTTATAAAATCTGAAATGTGCAATCTGATTTTTCAAAGTTTTGAAAATGCTGAAATTATAGCAGGAGTGGCCACTGCAGGAATTCCGTGGGGCGCAATGGCTGCGGATCAGCTTAAACTTCCCTATATTTATGTTAGGCCAAAACCAAAAGAGCATGGTTTGGGAAACCAGATTGAAGGTTTTTATGAGCCTGGAAAAAGGGTAGTAGTAGTGGAGGATTTGGTCTCAACAGGAAAGAGCAGTTTGCAGGTGGTGAATGTTTTAAAAAATGCAAAGTTGAGTGTGGAAGGAATGGTTTCGATCTTTAATTATGGATTTGATGAAGCTAAGACAGCATTTGAAAAATCAGGAATTGTATTGAAATCTTTAACCGATTATACCTCTTTGATTGATGTGGCGATTAATAAGAATTTAGTTTCTGAAAACGATCAAAAAGAATTGAATCTTTGGCGAGATGATCCTGCCAACTGGAAGACACCTCTATAAAATTATTTCCGGGTTGGTAAATTCAAAAAATATTTTCCCTTAAAATATTGATTGCTCTTTTTGGAGATTTTTAGGCTTTAAATTACCTTAGCGACATTGGGGGATAATATTTATGCTCTCTAATTAATTTGCTTTCCCTGAATTTTTTCATAAAAACATTGAAGTATGAATGATTGGTGGCAAAAAATTTATTTTGGCAATACTCTACAGGATTGGATTTATGCAATTGCTGTTATTTTTTTGGGAATTATTTTATTACGTCTTATTAAAAAAACAGTTTTAGTTAAGCTGAAAAAATGGACAGTAAAAACTACTGCATCGATAGATGATTTTATTGTCTTCGGAGTGGAGCACTCTGTTTTTCCTATTCTTTATATTTTTTTTATTTATATAGGTGTTGGGTTCCTCACTATTTCTGAGAAATGGGGTCACCGGATTTCTGTTGCCTTATGGGTGGTGGTGATGTTCTTTGTTTTACGAATTATTACTTCAGCTATTAAATATTTTATTTTATCAGCTTTAAAAGGAAAAGAAAATAGTGAAGTGCGCCAAAAGCAGGCTGCGGGCCTGATTATTATACTTAATTTTTTTATTTATGTTGTAGGATTTGTTTTTTTGCTGGATAATGTGGGATACAATATCGGCACTTTGCTTGCAGGCCTGGGAATTGGAGGTATAGCTATTGCACTTGCAGCGCAGACTATATTAGGCGATCTGTTTAGTTATTTTGTTATTTTTTTCGACCGGCCTTTTGAAATTGGTGATTTTATTGGTGTAGATGATAAAGCCGGTTCCGTTGAATATATTGGCATCAAAACCACCAGGATCAGAACACCGTCAGGCGAACAATTGATCTGCTCAAATAAAGACCTCACTGATTCCCGTATTCACAATTATGGCCGCATGCAAAAAAGAAGGGTTTTATTTCAGATTAGTGTTGTTACCCAAACTCAGGCTGAAAAATTGAAACTAATTCCGGCCTTAGTCAAAGATATCATTCTGAAAAAGCAAGATGTCACTTATGATAGGGGACATTTTACCGGTTTTCAGGGCTCAAGCTTGAATTTTGAGTTCGTTTACTTTATTCTTTCTGCTGATTATAATTTCTATATGGACACGCACCAGGAAATCTGGTTAGCTATCCTGGAGTCTTTTAAAAAGGAAAACATAGAATTGGCTTTTCCTGCTCAAACCTTATACCTGAAGCCCAAAAATAACCAGCTATAAAAATAATCTTTAGTTCTGCTGTTTAAGGATCGTAATTTAATTCACAAGATTGCAAATGCAGACAGTTCAAAATATTTCTATTTTTTTCATTAGGAATTTAAAATAAGGAAAACGTTTCTTTCGATTCGTAATTTATTGGGAAATACATAAACACATTTGCCTTGCCTATTTTTATTTTCCCTGTCACGCGAACTACCACTTCTTTTCCAAGTAAGGTGTTCAAAGCATTCTGATAAAGACTCTGCATATCAACATCAAATTTTACAGGCAGGCTGAAAGTATCCTTTTTGGGAATCTGGATTAAGGTATCGGTAGTGCTGTGTCCAAACAACTTTCCATTTATAAAAATATCAAGATTGGTATTCTTAAGCTGCATCCTGAAATTATTCGGATTAAAATAAATCAAATCCAGATTGATCGTAGAATTACTAAACCCTAACCTCTCAATCTTAAAATTGTGATAGTCCTGATATACCAATGCCTTAGGAGAGCGGCATGACATAAAGGCAACTGCGATTACAATAATTGTTGCAAATTTCATTTTCATTTTCTCTGATTTAAAAAAACAAGGAGCAAAGATAAAATTCTTGCTGCTAAGCCTGTTAGTAATTTTCAATTTTAATAAAAAATAAGATTAACTAAATTTTATAGTATCAATTAAAATTAAATAATTAACTGATAAACATTTAATTGTTATTTTTATTTAAGTTTTAAATTTTAATTAATATACCTCAAAAAATTAAAAATAACTCTTAATTAGACTAATTTTGAAAATCATGAAAAAATGACATTTTATATTTTATATTTTGTTGAATGTTAGATGATAAAATTTGTATAACAGTAATTTAAGTTCAATTATATTTTAAATTATTGATTGTTTTAATTTCCTTGAGAAGTTTTAAATTTCTTTGAGTTTTGAAAAAATAGGAATAATGACCTGCCTGAAGGAAAAGTGACGAAATGACAAATATTGAATTTTGAATAATTCGATTAGAGAAAAATCTAATTTTGAGTCGTGATTTTAAATTTATCTAAAATTTTAGTTTTTATTATTGATTATAATTTCCTATTTCTATTTATTATACACTTTTATTTAAAAAAAACTGAAATGTGTTGAATTTTATTTAAAATTAAAGAAACCGTAATTTTACTGTATTGCAAATTTCGAAAATGCACTCTATGTTTGCATTGTGATTGTGAGTTTTGATAACCCACTCATTGATCCTCCTTCTAATCCTGCTTCCCTTGAAAGATCTTAAAGATCACTAAAACAGAATTTTTAAAAAACCTCAAACTCAGGGAATGGATTTAAATTTTACCTACAAGAATCATTTTTTTACTATTCTTTTTTCTTTCTCAAAACTTACCAACCAGTCTGAAAAACAAATGGCAAGAGTTAGATTTTGCTTTTTGTAGATAGAAAAATAATGTATGATTTTCCAAACGTTTGAGAGAGTGTGAGAAAATAAAGCGAGTGCTTACAGGAATCCAGATTTTATTAAAGCCTAATTCTAATATTCATTGTAGCTGTCAACAAATAAAATTATACAATGAAAACAAATTTATTACTAATTAGGAACGGCCTTTTGGTGGCGATTTTTTTTCTTTCATTTGCTTTTACTGCAAATGCACAGAAAAGCAACTGCGGAAAAATTGAGATAACTAACTTCCACATTGTTAAAGAGCAAAATAAAATTGCTATCAGATGGGCGACAAGCGATACATCAATGACTAATTATTTTGAAGTAGAGAGAAGTTCTGATGGAAAAACATTTAAAACTGTTGCTTATGTATTGGGCGCTGATCCTGCGAAGAGTGATTGCGAATGTTTCAGTTGTTTTGATAAGATAGATGCCAGAACAAAAGAATCATATTACCGGTTAAAACATGTAAATACTAATGGAAGTGTTCAGTTTAGTGAGATAAAAATATTGGCCTTAAAATAAAAATATTCAACCTTGTTTTCTTTGGGGGTTACAGAACCTGATTGGTTCTTAACAATTGCCGCATTTCTATGCGGCTTTTTGTTTTACCTATTGTGGTAAAATGAACAGTAGATCAATAAATTAGATTGATTTTCATTCTGATCTTTTGAAAATAGAATTTTTTTTCAGCCAGAAATCAAATTCTAAATTGTAATTTTCAGTCCGTTTAAAGAGTATAGATTTTACAATGAAAAATGAAGAATTTAGTTTCAAATACCAGGTTTTTGAATCAATAGAGCAATTAAATATAGAAGACGCTTATTTATTAACTGAGGCCCGGAAGATCACCCAATTCGCCTATGCGCCATATTCCAATTTTAAAGTAGGTGCTTATGCGAAATTAATGAATGGGGAAATGGTGAGCGGGACTAACCAGGAGAATGCGGCTTACCCTGTTGGCATTTGTGCAGAAAGGACGGTGATGTCTGTGGCTTCCGCTTTGTTTCCCGAAGTAGGGATTAAAACGATCGCAATTTCTTATGATAATATGAAAGGAAAAAGTGATCATCCAATCAGCCCCTGCGGAATTTGTCGTCAATCCTTTTTTGAATTCCAGGAAAGAACAAAGAACCCAATCCGAATTATTTTGAGCGGGCAGGAAGGGAAGGTTTTACTAATTGAAAACGCAGCAGATTTACTTCCATTGGTTTTTGGATCTGCGGATATGAAGTAGTTGAAATGCTAGCCGGTATTTTTTTGTAAAAGTATTTTTTTGATAAGAACAATTTGTCCTGAATGATAATACGTATGCTCAATAATCCCATTTAGATTTCTATAATAACTCCCATGTTTTTCATCTGTAAAATTCTCCCAGAGTTTACTCTCAGGTAATGTTTCAATTAGTCTGGCTAATTTTTCTGCATCTTCAAAGCATTTGCTTACCACTTTATTCCAATCATCTTCAGATAAAACCGGCGGGCAATCAAAGCTATCTTTATCATGGGAATCAATTGTCCTACCTTGCATTACATTCAGTGCAGCTCTCACATAAAAATTTATATGAAAAATGAGAGCAGAAATGGTGTTTATAGAATCAATTTTTTGGGTAGCTTCATGCCATGTTATCCCCCGAAGGCTTTCTTTAAGGTTTACTTCGGTCCAGTTCTCTCCCCAAAAAACTTCTCTTAGATTTTTAGCTATTTGTGCTTGTAATGTCATTTTTATTTTTTAAAAAATGTTTAAAGACTATTTAAAACAACGTGCTCCAAAATATAAATCTATTTTTAAAGTTGCTTTACTGTAATATTTGAAAAATTAATCCAAAATCTTTAAACTCCTTTTAATAATCTCCACGCAATCCAATATTTGCTCTTTGGTAATAATTAATGGTGGTGCAAAACGAATGATATTACCATGTGTTTGTTTAGCCAAAAGTCCATTTTGTTTTAACTCCAAACATACATTCCACGCAGCTTCTTCGTCATCATGATCAATAATAATAGCATTTAAAAGTCCTTTTCCGCGTATTTTCAATATATGAGGCGAGTTTATTTTTTTCAATTCTTCCCTAAAGAGTTTACCTAAATTCCCAGCATTTTCTGCAAGATTTTCTTCTTTTAAGACCTGTAAAGCAACCGTTGCAACCCTTGCTGCAAGCGGATTTCCTCCATAGGTGCTACCGTGTTCGCCCGGTTGTATCGTGAGCATGATTTCATCATCTGCCAGAACCGCGCTTATTGGTAAAGCGCCGCCGCTTAAAGCTTTTCCCAGGATTAAAATATCCGGCCTTACATTTTCATGATCACAACAAAGTAGCTTTCCGGTTCTGCTCAGACCCGTTTGTATTTCGTCTGCAATAAAAAGCACATTCGCATCAGCACAATATTGTTTTGCTTTTGATAAATAGCCTTCGTCCGGAACATTTACGCCTGCTTCTCCCTGGATAGGCTCTACTAAAAATCCCGCAATATTTTCATCTTTCAATGCATCTGCAAGAGATGATAAATCATTGTAGGGAATCGTCTTAAATCCGGAAAGATAGGGACCGAAATCTTCTTTGGCAACAGGATCATCACTAAACGAAATAATTCCCAAAGTTCTTCCATGAAAATTTCCACTGCATACAATTATTTTCGCTTGATTTCTTTCTACTTTTTTTATCCTGTAAGCCCAGTGCCTGCAAAGTTTTAAAGCTGTTTCAACCGCTTCGGCACCGGTGTTCATTGGCAAGACTTTATTATAACCAAAATAATCGGTAATGAATTTAGAAAAAAGTGAAAGCTGTTCGCTATGAAAGGCGCGGCTGGTGAGCGTGAGTTTTTGCGCCTGTTCCATTAGGGCTTGAATGATTTTTGGATGGCAATGCCCTTGATTAACGGCCGAATAAGCGCTTAGAAAATCATAATATTTTTTGCCCTCAACATCCCAGACAAATACTCCTTTTCCCTCTTTTAACACTACAGGTAGCGGATGATAATTATGAGCGCCATATTGGTTTTCAAGATCAATAAAATAATCGGTTTGCGCGGCAGTGGATTGTACTGACATAAATTTAAATTGAAAAAATTAGGAAAATAAAAAGATACTCAATAAGTAGAAAAAAGGGCAATATGGTTAGATTCTGTGATCTAAAAAATCAAGATTCTTTGAAAGAAAAGGCTGTATGTGAAATATGCTGCCCAATTGAATAATTTGAATGTCAAAGGTATTATTTTTTTTGAGAAGCCGGGTTATATTAATTTTTTTATCCACTTATGAAAATATCCTTTTTCAAAAGGAATTTTTATTTCATCACTGGCATTAAAAATTCCAAAGACAGAACTTCCTGTTCCGGTCATGGATGCGTAAACCGCATTGTGTTTATATAATTCTTCTTTAATTTTTTTTATTTCAGGATATTTTTGAAATACAATTTTTTCAAAATCATTTGCCAATTCATTTTTCCAGGTTTCAACCGGTTGATTAATAATTTCTTTAATAATTTTTTTAGGAACAGATGGGGAAATTTGTTGAAACAATTCTTTTGTGCTGATATGGATTTGAGGATTAAGTATTAAGATTTTATACGCTGAAAGCGAACAATTTATTTGTTCTAAAATTTCTCCACGGCCCGAAGCGAAGCTGGGTTTATTAATTAAAAAAAATGGGCAATCGCTGCCTAACAGTAATGCATACACTAAAAGTTGCTTCGGGTCAATATTAAGATTATATTTTTCATTTAAAAGGGATAAGGTAAATGCAGCATCAGCGGAACCTCCGCCCAGACCGGCCCCTGAAGGAATAGTCTTGTGCAAATGCATTTTTATTTGCGGTAAGCCGGGGAAATCTTTTTTTAATAATTGATAAGCTCTCAGACACAAATTATTTTTATTTTCTCCGCCTGAAATGCCTGTGTTGATAAATTCCGTTTCATTTTCAGAAGATACGATCTCTAACACTTCATAAAATGGGAGGGGGAAAAATACAGTTTCAATATCGTGAAAGCCATCCTTTCTTTTCTTTACAACATTGAGTCCGAGATTGATTTTGCAGTTTGGAAATATTACCATGATTTGAGGTAAACGGGAATAAATAAATTCAAAAACCTATTTGTCAGTAAATCAACAATTAAATCGAATTTTTATTTTGCAAGAATGAATTTTTTAATTCCCTTTTCGAAGATTTATCTCATCTCTGATGGATGCAGCCTTTATATAATCTTCGTGCTCCAGCACTTCATTTAATAAGGATTCAAGTTCCGGCAGGGACAATTTTTTAAGATCATCGCTTCCTTCATCATTGTGAGAAACCACCACTTTTTTCTTTTTATCGTCTTCTTCCATTAATATTCCCGCATTTTCAAGAATGTTATCGTAGGTATAAATGGGACATCCAAATCTTACTGCCAATGCCACAGCATCAGAAGTTCTCGAATCAATTTCAACAGTGTCTTTATCTGAAGAACAAATTAGTTTTGAATAGAAAATTCCTTCCTGCAGATCGTTAATAATTATTTCATGAAGATCGATATTGAATGCCATCATAAAATTTTTCATAAGATCATGCGTAAGTGGACGGCTGGGCTGCATTCTTTCAAGAGCCACAGCAATTGCCTGTGCTTCAAAACCTCCAATCACAATCGGCAACCTTCTTAAACCATTTACTTCTCCCAAAACTACTGCATAGGAATGGGTTTGGGTAATACTGTGAGAAAGCGCAACAATTTCTAATTCTATTTTCTTCATTTTAACTCCATCCGGTCATGCGGATTTATTTTTGTGAATAACAAATATAAAAATAAATGTCTTTTTATCAGGGCAAACTTTAAAATGTAAGTTATTGAAATGCTAACTGATACCTTTTAATTTTTTTACTGCTTCTGTAATTTTAGGAACTACTTCAAAGGCGTCGCCTACAATTCCATAATCTGCAGCCTTAAAAAAAGGCGCTTCGGGATCTTTATTAATTACTACAATTACTTTACTTCTGTTTACACCGGCAAGATGCTGAATAGCGCCCGAAATTCCGATGGCAAAATATAAATTCGGCGCAATTGTAAGCCCGGTTTGACCCACGTGCTCATGATGAGGTCGCCAGTTGCTGTCACTAACGGGGCGGCTACACGAAGTTGCAGCTCCTAATGCTTTGGCAAGATCGGTTACAATTCCCCAGTTCTCGGGGCCTTTTAAGCCGCGTCCACCGCTGACTACCAATTCCGCTTCTGATAAAGGAATTTCTCCTTCTACTTTTTTTACTTCTTTTATTTTTACTTTGGGTTCAGGGATTTCAACCTGTAATTCTGCAACTTCCGCACTTCCTTCGCTTTCAATTATTTTATAAGAATTGGCATTGAGCGAAATAATTTTTATATCAGTTTTTATAGCAACATTGGCAAATGCTTTTCCGCTGAAAACACTTTTTTTCACCACGAAACCATTAGCCGTTTCGGGCAAAGCCACGGCGCCGGAAACCAGCCCTGCTTTTAATCGCACGGATAATCTTGGCGCGATAGACTTGCCATTAAAATTGTTGGAGAAGATGATGACTTTTGCACCTGTATTTTTTGCCGCCTCAGCGATGGTATGTGTAAACACTTCATCATCAAAATTATTAAGCGTTTCGTTTTTTACCGTATGGATTTTTTTTAAACCATATTTTCCTAACGCAGTTAAATCATCATTTACATTTCCCAGCACAATTCCTTCTGCAGAAGTATTTAAATTTTCTGCCAGCTTAGCGCCATAAGCTGCTGCTTCAAAAGAATTTTTTTTGATATGCCCATCTGCCTGGTCTAGAAATATTAATACACTCATTTTGAAAATTAAAAATTATCAATAAAAATATTCTGTCAATTCAATAGCAAACCAATAAATAATTAAGGTTTTATTCTAAACCTTCTAAACTATCTAAACCTCTCACCTCTTACTCTCTGACTTCTTACCCTCCTAAATCACTTTCGCTTCTTCGTGCAACAGCCTCACCAATTCTTCCGGCTGATCTGCAGGAATTAATTTTACGCCTGCTTTTGCCGGCGGTAATTCAAATGAAGCTATTTCTGTAAAAGTGTGTGTGTGCGCGGGTTCTACCACTTTCAAAGGTTTTGTTCTCGCACTCATGATGCCGCGCATGTTTGGAATTCTTTGTTCGGCCATTCCTTTCTGGCAGCTTACTACTGCGGGAAGTATTACTTCATCCACTTCTTCGCCGCCTTCGATTTCGCGCTCCACAGTCGCTGTATTGCCTTCCAAAGAAAACTTGGTGGCCAGTGAAATAAAAGGAAGATGTAAAAATTCTGCAATCATGCCACCGATGGAAGAACCGTTGTAGTCTATGGTTTCTTTTCCCGTAAAAATTAAATCGTAATTATTTTGTTTGGCGATTTCTGCAATTTGCGAAGCGATAAAATAATCATCATGGCTGTCGCTGTTTACTCTTATTGCTTCATCACCGCCCAGCGCCAGGGCCTTACGGATTATCGGATCGTTATCTGCGCCGCCCACATTTATCAAATGCAAAACCACCGATGGATCTGCTTCTTTTAATTCAATCGCTCTTACCAAAGCATACCATTCGTCGTAAGGATTTAAAATGAACTGAACTCCTGCTTCGGAGAATTTCGTATTGTTATCAGTGAAGGCTATTTTTGCGGTAGTATCGGGAGTTTTGCTGATGCATACAAGTATCTTCATATCATTTTTTTGGATGTGCGAAGATACTAAGGAATAAAAAAGTAAAAAAGTTTTGATGGACCGGATAAGCCAGATAAAGGAATATTTAAAAACAGAACCTCAGGATAATTTTTTGCAACATGCACTGGCGCTGGAATATATAAAAGCAGGAAATGAGACCGATGCGAAGAAGTTGTTTGAAGAAATATTAAACCGTGAACCGGCCTACGTGGGTTCTTATTATCATTTAGGGAAATTACTGGAGCGGATTGGCGAGACGCAAAATGCAATTCATATTTATAAAAAAGGAATGGAGATGGCGAAATCTGCAAACGATACACATACCTTTAACGAGTTACAGGCTGCCTGCGAAGATTTGGAAGATTAAAAATTTGCACTTTGAATGTAAAATAGAAATTATCATTATTTGTTTGCCTGCTGTTAGGCAGGCTTATTTACTACAACTATTGGAATAAAAAGAGAATGTCGTTATTAAAAGAATTTATAAAAAACATTGAGCAACAAAATATTTTTCAAAAAAATGATTTTTTATTGTTGGCAGTGAGCGGCGG
>JBIQMJ010000149.1:0-10766 GCA_044463445.1 Segetibacter koreensis | reverse complement strand
TGAAGGCGGCTGTGGCGGAACACGTGATGATGCGCAGGCATTGTGCGGATTGCTGGCGGGATATATTACTCATGCAAATGTAGCAGGAGCAACAGTTTTAAGTCTTGGATGCCAAAATGCGCAGATTGGGATTTTGCAGGAAGAAATTAAAAAAAGAGATTCCGATTTTTCAAAACCATTATACATTCTCGAGCAGCAGCAAATAGGAAGAGGATCGGACATGATTTCAAAAGCGATCAAACAAACATTCGCCGGTTTGGTTGAAGCCAATAAATTAGAAAGAAAACCTGCGCCACTAAGTAAACTGACTATTGGACTGGAATGTGGCGGCTCCGATGGTTTCAGCGGCATTTCCGCCAATCCGGCTATTGGTTATACATCCGATCTTTTGGTGGCCCTCGGAGGAACAGTTATTCTTTCTGAATTCCCTGAATTATGTGGCGTAGAGCAAAATTTAAGCGATAGATGTGTAGACAAGGAAACCGCTATTCGTTTTGGAACTTTGATGAGAACTTATAATGACAGAGCGAAGGCTGTGGGATCAGGATTTGATATGAATCCTTCTCCCGGCAACATAAAAGATGGCCTTATTACAGACGCTATCAAATCAGCAGGAGCAGCAAAAAAAGGAGGCACATCGCCGGTTACAGATGTTTTGGATTATCCGCAGATGATTACAAAACCCGGCTTAAATTTACTTTGCACTCCTGGCAATGATGTTGAAAGTACCACAGCGGAAGTGGGTTCAGGCGCCAACATTGTTTTGTTTACGACTGGTTTGGGAACGCCAACCGGCAATCCCATAGCGCCTGTAATCAAACTTTCGAGCAATACCATTTTGTACAATAAGATGAATGACATTATTGATATAAATACCGGAACAATTATAGAGGGCGAAGAAACTGTGGAAGAAACCGGTGAAAGAATATTGGAGTTTGTAATAAAAGTAGCCAGTGGCGAAATTGAAGTCAGCGCGGTAAGGCACAAACAAAATGATTTTATTCCTTGGAAAAGAGGGGTGAGTCTTTAGAATCCGACTAATTTGAAAATAGATATAACAGTCAGCTATAATTGAATTTTTGAAAGAAATCCTTTGAGGCAGTAAACCAACAAATATTGATGGTTCCTATTTTACTCTGGTAACGTTTGCATAAATAAAACTGGTAAATTTCATTGCTTTTAAAAATTCTATGTTTACAATTGTAAATCTGCAACACAGGATGCTTTGCTATCAGGTCTTAATCTCCAAATTCAAGATAAATTGCTGATTACGAAATGCCTGGTTTATTTGGTTTTGATATAAGATGACAGAAATCGAATAGTTACTTTTAAAAAGATTAACTATTTTGTAAATTCTAATTTAACGTAAACTCCTTTTGCAAAAGAATGCAATTATTCATTTTAAAAATTTACAATGCCTGAAATTCTTCCAACAAGCGGTTTTTCTGCCACCGCTGCAAACGTAAACAAACAAGTAGGTAAATACAGATGGACCATTTGTACCCTACTTTTTTTTGCAACTACGATTAACTATCTAGACAGATCAGTAATCAGTTTATTAAAAAACGATTTAGAAGTCCGGTTTAACTGGACAGAATCTGATTATTCTGACATTGTAATCGCATTTCAGCTTTCTTATGCAATAGGCATGTTAATCGCCGGAAGATTTATTGACAAAGTAGGAACCAAAATCGGATATGCAGTGGCACTGGCCGTCTGGAGTTTTGCATCAATGGGGCATGCGCTTGTAAAAAGTACGATTGGGTTTTTAATTGCAAGATCTGCTTTGGGTATCAGCGAAGCAGGCAACTTTCCTGCCGCCATAAAAACAACTGCGGAATGGTTCCCCAAAAAAGAAAGGGCTTACGCCACAGGAATATTTAATTCAGGTGCTAATATTGGCGCTATACTGGCTCCGCTGACTGTTCCTTTTATTGTGGTGCAATGGGGCTGGCAGGAAGCTTTTATTTTTACAGGCGCCTTTGGTTTGATATGGTTGATATTCTGGTTTATCTATTATGAGATTCCGGCAAAACAAAAAAGATTATCCAAGACTGAATTCGATTATATTCACAGCGACCTGGATGAAGCAGAAAATATTCCCGGCAATCCTGAACTTACTTCGGATGTTGAAATAAAAAAAAGAGTTCCCTGGATTAAATTATTAAAATATAATCAGACCTGGGCTTTCATTGTGGGTAAATTTCTTACTGATCCTATCTGGTGGTTTTATCTTTTTTGGCTTCCGGCTTTTTTATATGCCCAGTATGGTATTGAAGGTACAGATGTTGCCTTGCCGGTCGCAATAGTTTATACCATGTCAACCGTCGGAAGTATTTGGGGTGGCTGGCTTCCTCTTTATTTTATTAAACGGGGATGGCCTGTGTTTCGCGCGCGCAAAACTTCTATGTTAATCTATGCTTTTCTTGTTTTGCCTGTAGTTTTTGCACAATACCTTGGCGCTCTGAATATGTGGCTGGCGGTGTTTATCATCGGCATTGCCACCTCCGCTCACCAGGCATGGTCAGCTAATATTTTCACTACCGTTTCTGATATGTTTCCTAAAAAAACCGTGGCGTCTGTTACGGGAATGGGTGGTATGGCCGGCGCTCTCGGAGGAATATTGATTGCTTTTCTGGCGGGGAAATTATTTGATCATTACAAAGCATTAGGTGATCTCGATGCAGGATATTTTATAATGTTTATCATTTGCGGTTGTGCTTACCTGTTAGCCTGGGTACTGATGAGCCTGTTAGCGCCAAGATTGAAAAGGATTAATTTCGAATGAGTAAATAAAAGTTTAATTTTTAAAATACATTAAAATAATATTTAGAACTGATTTTTTATGAAAAACTTTTTAGACGAAGATTTTTTACTTTATACAGAAACCGCCAGAAAACTATACCACATTTTTGCAGGAGGAATGCCTATAATAGATTATCATTGCCACCTTCCTGTAGAACAGATTGCTGATGATATTAACTTTGAGAATCTTACTCAAATCTGGTTGTATGGCGATCATTACAAATGGCGTGCTTTGCGCACCAATGGAGTAGATGAAAGCTATTGTACGGGTAATAAAAGCGATTATGAAAAGTTTGAAAAGTGGGCAGAAACAGTTCCCTTCACTTTAAGGAATCCTTTGTATCACTGGACCCACCTGGAATTGCAGCGATATTTTGATGTGCACGAAATTCTGAATCCGCAAAATGCCAAAGTCATATATGATGAATGCACTCAAAAATTACGAACCAAAGAATACTCGGTCAGAAACCTGCTTCGTAAAATGAATGTGAAGGTTGTTTGCACAACGGATGATCCAACAGACACTTTGGAACATCATCAGAAAATAAAAGAGGATGGTTTTGAAATAAAAATCCTTCCTGCGTTTCGTCCTGATAAAGCCATGAATGTAGATAATGCAGATGACTTTAATAGTTATGTAAAAAAAATTGAGGCAGTAAGTGGTATGGCAATTACCTCTTTTCAATCGTACCTGGATGCGTTAAAACAACGCCATGATTTTTTTGCAACTATGGGATGTTCTCTTTCTGACCACGGACTTGAATATATGTATGCTACAGATTATTCTTATAAAGAAATTACAGCCATCTTCGATAAGGTCCGCTCCGGAGGCCAACTTTCAGGGGAGGAAAATTTAAAATTCAAATCGGCAATGCTGTATGTTTTTGCCGTTTGGGATTGGGAAAAAGGTTGGGTACAGCAATATCACGTTGGCGCTTTTAGAAATAATAACCTCCGCCAATTGAAACTGGCAGGGCCGGATACCGGTTGGGATTCTATAGGAGATTTTCCTCAGGGCCGGTCAATGGCAAAATTTTTTGGACGTCTCAATACTGAAGATAAATTAGCCAAAACGATTCTTTATAATTTAAATCCGGCAGACAATGAATTGATGGCAACAATGGCAGGAAATTTTAATGATGGTACCGTGCCCGGGAAAATTCAATTCGGTTCTGCCTGGTGGTTTTTGGATCAAAAGGATGGAATGACAAAACAACTCAATGCTTTATCCAATATGGGTTTGATCAGTAGATTTGTAGGTATGATAACCGATTCCAGGTCTTTTCTTTCTTATCCCCGCCATGAATATTTTCGTCGTATTGTTTGTAATCTCTTTGGTGATGAAATTGAAAATGGTGAATTGCCTGATGATATCGACTGGACAGGAAAAATAATTGGAGATATCTGTTATAACAATGCGAAGAATTATTTTGGATGGTAAATGTTCAAACTTGACGGCGGGGGGAATTATTGCATTAGAATACAATATTATTGATTATTGCATAAAAGTGCAATATTTTTGATTATTGCATAAAAATGCAATATTTTTGATTATTGTATAAAAATGCAATAGGCTTCCAAAGTCAATAATTTTTTCATTATAAGAACTATCAATGATTTGTGTTATAACAGGTGATGTGATCAATTCCAAAAGAAATGCACCGCGAAAATGGCTTCCTGTCTTAAAGAAGGAATTAAATGGGATTGGAGCAACGCCTAAAACATGGCAGATATACCGTGGTGATAGTTTTCAGGCCGTGATCAATAAAGCTGAAGAGGGGCTGCTGATAGCGATGAAACTGAAAGCAAGCCTTCGTTCTGTGAAAGGTATTAATGTGAGAATGGCATTAGGGCTGGGCACCAGAACTTACAATGCTGCAAAAGTTACTGAATCCAACGGGAGCGCTTTTGTTCATTCGGGTGAAAAGTTTGAAACTCTTATTCAGCAAAAGCAAAATCTTGCTGTAAAAAGCGACTGGCCACAGTTTGATGAAGAAATGAATTTATATTTGAAACTGGCATTGATCATCATGGATAACTGGACCGTAAATACGGCTGAAATAGTAAGGGTAGCAATGGAAAATCCTGAAAAATCACAACACCAGCTTGGTAAATTAATAGGTATCAAACAAAGTGCGATCAGCACCAGGCTTAGAAGAGCATACTATGAAGAAATGATGAGGGTAAATGAAATGTATAAGAAAAAATTAAAATCATTAAAATGAACCTGCTGCTTAAATTATTAATCGCCCACCTGGTTGGCGATTTTCTTTTGCAACCTACTGCCTGGGTAAAAAATAAAGAAGAAAAAAAATTAGCTGCGTGGCAACTCTACGTTCATTCGATACTTCATGGAGCGCTGGTTCTTTTATTTTTTTGGAACTGGCAAGCGTGGAAATATGCTTTACTGATCACTGTAATTCATTTTATCATTGATTCCTGGAAATTGATATTTCAAAATAAGCACAACAGGCGACTTTTGTTTTTTATAGACCAGGCCTTTCATTTTATTAGCATTTATCTCATCTGGCTATGGCTGGAAGAAAAGCCTTTTCCACTTTTTATATTTGGAACAGAAACTTTCTTATTTTTCATAACAGGAATTATCTTCCTCACTAACCCGGTATCATTCGGAGTGAAAATATTTATTTCAAAGTGGACGCCTGAACCACAGGGGCAGAGCAACGATTCACTTCAGAGCGCAGGAAAATATATAGGAATTTTCGAAAGGTTACTGGTTTTTATTTTTATAATTATTCATCAATGGGCAGCCATCGGATTTCTTCTCGCAGCTAAATCTGTGTTTCGTTTTGGCGATCTGAAAGAAGCAAAAGACAGAAAACTCACTGAATATGTTTTGATAGGGACTTTATTAAGCTTTGGCACCGCAATTTTAATAGGATTAATTTTTAATTATACCCTTGGATTACCCGTCTGAAGAAAATTTTATGAAAATAAAATTATTCTCTTTTTTTTTGATTTACTGCCAATATGATCTCAAACATTCTTCCATCACAAAGGAATCTCAATTTTAAATTTTCTGTTTCACTTTTATTGATAGATACCATTAATATAAAAACCGCTTTAGTAAAATCGAAATATTATAACTTCACCCGTTTAAAAATTAAATTATGAAACGATTAGTTATTGGAACATTTTTAATCATGTTCACTGTTAGCGCTGCCTACTCTCAGCAGGATAGTGAAACGCATTATGATCAGCACAAAGCATTTGCTCCATTTTTTTATTCTTCAAACGGCAATGAATACCGAAGTGCCAGTGGACAGCCAGGACCATCTTATTGGCAAAACCGTGCGGATTATAAAATTGTAGCCTCACTGGATACTGCTCAGAAAACAGTAAAAGGCGACGTAGTAATTAAATACAAAAACAACAGTCCTGACGCGTTGAAATTTTTATGGCTTCAACTGGACCAGAATATTTACAGGGAAGATAGCCGTGCGCAGGCTACGACCCTTGTTACGGGTGGCCGTTGGGCTAATCGTTCTTTCACAGAGGGCGATGAATTGCATTCAGTGACTATTGTAATGAACGGGAAAACTACCAAGGCAAAATATAAAGTTTCTGATACAAGAATGCAGGTTTGGCTACCACAGCCACTGACTGCTAAAACAGGAATCGTGGAACTAAAAATTAATTATTCTTTCTCAGTCCCTCAATATGGTACGGATCGTATGGGCAGATTGAATACGAATAACGGCTGGATTTATGAAATAGCCCAATGGTTCCCGCGGATGTGTGTCTATGATGATGTGGAAGGATGGAATACTCTGCCTTATTTAGGCGCTGGTGAATTCTATCTTGAATATGGAAATATTGATTATACGATTACGGCTCCTGCCAACCTGATAGTCGTAGGTTCCGGCGCTTTGCAAAATCCTTCGGAATGTTTGACCTCAACTGTAAGAAGCAGGCTGGAACAGGCAAAGAAGAGTGATAAAACAGTTACTCTTGTAAGCGCGGAAGAATTAAACGGCACTTCTTATTATCCCAAAAAATCAACGCTTACATGGCATTTTGTTTGCAACAACACACGCGACGTAGCCTGGGCGGCTTCCAAAGCATTTATATGGGATGCAGCCAGAATTAATTTACCAAGCGGAAAAAAAGCGTTGGCACAATCAGTTTATCCTGTTGAAAGCGCAAAAGATAATGCGTGGAAAAGATCAACAGAATTTGTGAAAGGCGCAATTGAATTATATTCTAAAGATTGGTACGAATTTACTTATCCATCTGCAACTAACGTGGCAGGAATTGTGGGTGGAATGGAATATCCCGGAATTGTATTTTGTTCTTACAGAAGTAGTGGCGAAGGTTTATGGAATGTTACGAACCATGAATTTGGTCACAACTGGTTCCCGATGATCGTTGGATCCAATGAACGTAAATTTCCCTGGATGGATGAAGGCTTTAATACTTTTATAAATGGAGTAGATACCAAACAATTTAATAACGGTGAATTTTATGAAAAAAGCGATCTGAATAAAATTGCTCCTTATATGTTCAAAGAGGATGCTGATCCTATCATGACCATCCCTGATGTAACGCAGCAAAACTTTTTAGGCATTGCAGCTTATCAAAAGCCCAGTGACGGATTGGATATTTTACGTAACTATATTCTTGGAAAAGAGGTTTTTGATTCTGCCTTTAGAATCTATATTGATCGCTGGGCATTCAAGCATCCTACGCCATGGGATTTTTTCAGAACGATGGAAAATGTAGGCGGAGAAGATCTTTCATATTTTTGGAGAGGTTGGTTTTTTACCAATTCAAAATTAGACCAGGGCGTGAAAGAGATTAAATATGTTGATAACGATCCGGCAAAAGGAGCATTGATCACAATAGAAAATAAAGATCAAATGGTATTGCCCGTGCCAATAAAAATAGAACAGGAGAATGGCAAAACTGATTCTATCCAGCTACCCGTAGAAATTTGGCAACGTGGGGGAGAATGGACTTTTCAGTATCCGTCTACATCCATTATCAAAAAGATCACAATAGATCCTGCTCATGATTTTCCTGATGTGGATCCTTCTAATAATACTTTTACCGGCGAACCTTTGAAGAAAGTTCCCAATGGACTGACAGCATTGGAGGTTATCGATAATTACATAAAAGCAATAGGTGGAAAAGAAAAGATTGAAGCCATAAAAGATTTTACTTATTTAGCAAATGGTGAGGTTCAGGGACAATCATTAGACCTCGTGCAAAAATACAAAGTGCCCGGAGATATGTTATTAACGATCACACTAACTTCTTCCAATATGGTAATTCAAAAAGAATTGATTAAAGGGGATAGCGTAAGCCTGATGGCTATGGGAAACCAACAGCAACTTGACGAAAAAACAAAAGAAAGAATCAAAGCATCTGCATTTCCTGTTCCTGAAATTCAATATGAAAAATCGGGAACCCAGTTGTCTCTGATGCAAACCATGGCAAAAGTGGATGGAAAAGATGCCTATGTTATCGGGATTTCATCAGGTGAAGGCCCTTCAGTTAAAGAATTTTTTGATGCTGAAACTGGTTTGAAACTGAAAAGAGAAGTTTCTTCTGCTGCAGGCCCGCAGTCAACAACTTATGGAGATTACAAAGAAGTAAATGGAGTTAAATTCCCTTACTCAATGACTGTTTCGTCACAGGTGGATATTCCTTTCAAGGTGACAGAAATAAAAATAAACAGTGGATTAAAAGATGAAGATTTTAAGTAATTCTTTTTAATTTTTTATAAAAAGGGAGCATTCAAAACGGATGCTCCTTTTTTATAATTGCTCTGAAATTTTGCCAACAAACGAACTCTTAATTATTAATGAATGATAACGGTTATGCATAAACGAATTTCCAAGCTGCCCGATACGTTCTGCAATCTTTTTATTTGTGCTGCCTGAAAAGCCACGCCATCATAGCCAGATCGCTATAGGCCGCAATCCAGGAAAAGTGGCCTGTTTCAGGATAAATTGTTAATCCCGGACGGGCGCCTGCTTTCCTCAATGCATTGGCCATATCCAATGAATATTGAGGATTTACCGCGGCGTCTTCTGAACCATGAAATATCCAGATAGGAATTTGCGCAATATCACTCGCCTTTGAGACATCGCCGCCACCACAAACCGGAACAGCAGCAGCAAACATTTTTGGATAGCGTTCGATAGCATCAAAAGTGCCAAATCCACCCATGGAAAGGCCTGTGATATAAATCCGGTTAGTATCCACCGGGAATTTTTTTTCAATCTGCCTGATAAGCGAGATCACCATTTCCATTGGCTGAGAAGGGGTTGATTGAAGAGCCATATTACCACGATTGGTATTTGAAAAATTAGACCAACCCTTGCTAACAGGGCATTGCGGTGCAATTACAAAAGCAGGGTATAGTTTCATCATTTCATCAGTTGCGAAATTTTCAACGCCCCATTTTAGCTGTGCCTCATTGTCGTTACCACGTTCTCCCGAACCATGTAAAAAAATAACTAACGGATATTTACGGATGGTATCATAATCCGGATAAAGCTGCCTGTAAAGTAAAGTGTCCCCATTCCGGATAAATTTTTCATAACTAAAACGGGAAGGAGTTTGCGAAAAAGATTTGTTGAATTCGCAGCAAGAAATAAGTAATAAAAAAGCGATGAAGCTTGTCTTTGAAAATTTCATTTTATTATATTTTTAGATTAAAAAATAGGAAGCAATTATTAGAATGAAAGTTAATAACAAATTTTCAATGGTATTGGCCGGATAAAAAAATTGATTATTTCTTTGTTCACTGCATTTTCGAAAAAAAGAAATTTATAGAAATTTGTATTCCCAATAAGTTGTATTTTTCCACCCTTATATGCAAACAGAAAAATTTGACGTAGTGATTGCGGGTGCAGGCCCTGCCGGCTGTGCCGCAGCTTACCGGCTTTCCGGTAATGGCTTAAAAATTGCTTTGGTTGACAAAGAAACTTTTCCACGCGATAAAATTTGCGGCGATGCTTTGGGAGCGGATGTTACCAAACAATTTCACATGATCAGTGAATCACTTACCGAAAAACTGGACATATTTAGAGAAAAAATTCCTTCCAATGGCGTTAGATTTTTTACGCCAAAGCATCAAAAATTAGATATACAATTTACCAAACCGAAAGATATTTTCGGTGGAGGTTTTGTAGCAAAAAGAATTGATTTTGATAATTTCTTTTTTACTGAAACCGCTAAATTGCCTGACGTTACTGTGTTTCAGGGTCAAAAAATAATTTCGGTTGATAATAATGGAGACGCGATTATTTTACAGTCTGCAACGATACGGTTCGAAGCAAAAATCGCATTGGGCGCTGATGGGGCTCATTCGATCCTGAATAAAAGATTGACCCGAAACAAGGTTGAAAAAAATCATTTTTGCGCGGGCGTTAGGCAATACTTTTCTAATGTGAAGGGTTTTCACCCGGAAAATCATATTGAATTGCATTTTTATAAGGAAATTCTTCCGGGATATCTATGGGTATTTCCACTGGCCAATAACCAGGCAAATGTAGGGTTGGGAATGCTTTCGAGCGCGGTGAGCAAAAGACAAATCAATCTTAAAAAAGAAATGGCAAACCTGCTGGAAACAATTCCTTCACTTAAAGAAAGATTTCAGAATGCTGTTCCGATAACTGATATTGAAGGCTATGGATTGCCGGTTGGCTCAGTAAAAAGAACTTTGTCAGGCAATCGTTTTTTATTATTGGGAGATGCTGCAGGTTTGATTGATCCTTTCACCGGTGAAGGAATTGCCAATGCCATACGGAGTGGGAGAGTGGCCGCATCACATGTTTTGAAAGCTTTTGAACAACAAAAATTTGATACAGAGTTTAATCTTCATTACGATAAAGAAATTTATTCTAAAATGTGGAATGAATTTAAATTTAGCCATACACTGCAAAAACTTTTTCGCCATCCACGTATAATTAATTTCGTTGTTAAAAAGG
>JBIQMJ010000148.1:0-10795 GCA_044463445.1 Segetibacter koreensis | reverse complement strand
ATAAGCATGCTCATGGAGAATAATGGAAAAGCTGCCAGGAAGAAGGTAAGCACATCCATTTGTAAAGGTATATAGCCAGTAAAGAGAGAAATTACGGGTATTAAAAAATTAATAAAAAAAATCAGGCCGCTTAAATAATGAAAGGGCAGTGTGAGATAATGAATTTTTTGCCTCCAGGAAAGTTTAGAAAACAGTTTCGGATAAGTAACAAAAAGGAGTTCCCATGTACCCCTGCTCCACTTTAATTGCTGTTTATAATAGGCCGACATGGTTGCCGGAACCAATCCCCGTGTTAAAATAACCGGTACATAAATTGAACGCCATCCTCCAGCATGTAACTTCATCGCCGTATGCATATCTTCTGCAAGTCCGCTTGCATGGCCACCTATTGAGTCAAGCGCCGATCTTCGAAAGGTACAGTTGGCACCAATAGCCTGCACTGTACCGTACCTATGCATGGTCATCATCATAGGCCCATAAAAGGGATAGGTTTGTTGTGCGGCACCTTTGGCTACTAAGCTTTCTCCGTGATTATAGTAAGCCTGCACTATTTGTACAAAACCAATGGAAGGATCATCAAAATAATCTACCACTTCATCTAAAAAATGAGGTGCCGGAACATGGTCGGGATCGAGCACAACACATAGCTCTCCGCTCGCAAACTGCAATGCATTATTAATATTGCCCGCTTTAGCATCTTTCTTGATGATCCTGGTAACATGCTTCACGCCTAAACGCAAACACAACTGCTTCACCTTACTATCATCCGCTTCATCACAACACCAGGCAGTGTGTGGGTAATTAATATTTTGTATGGCTGTCAACGTTTGTTCCAGCATATCAAAAGGTTCGCCAGCGCAATAAGTAGTTAAAATATCAACAGTATAGCTTTTTCTCCGGGCAGGTTTTTTATCGGATGAGATTGAAAAATAATGATACCATTCATGCAGGTATTTCAGGCAATAGAATACCATGGTTATTACCAGCAAAATATACAACGGAAAATAGCTTACCGACTTGCTTTGAAATAAGGCGTACAACCAAAATGCCATGGAGATAAGGCCCACGAAAATCATCAGGCGGAGGGCCAGCTTCTCTTTTTGGGACGGGGGTTGTACAGGATTAATTCTAAAATTCATTGACGTAATACATAAATTGGAATATTGGCTGTGGCAAAATATCCTTTTGAGTTATGCACAGTTACAAATACCCGGTATGGCCCCTCTTTTTGTGGCGCCCTAAAATCAGTGGCAGGCAACGTGCTATCAGCAAATAATCTTACTTCTGAGGGTGGTTCCGCTGGATAATTCCAGTCTTCCCTATACATTTCCCACTTATACTGCAGAGTGTCCAAAAGTGTAGATGATTGCATTTCTAATACAGCATGATGTTTTGAACCGCTGGTTACTATGATATTATTTTTCCCTTCGAGATTATCTATAAGCATAAAATTAATCTTTGGAGAAAGATGTACTGTATTGGTATCTTTCCAGCAATCATTCAATGTTTCTTTAATTTCATTGGGGCTACCATTTTTGCTAAAGATACTAAACCAACTTTGTGTGTACTCCTGCCGGTGGCCCCAATAAAAAACCACTGATCCCATGAAGCGCGGATCGTTTAACGGCATATAATTAGTATAAAACTCGTAAAAAAGCTGCGCCTTTGCAGTGCTCGAATATTCTACCGGAGCCTCCCAGGCTGTCATAGGTGCTTCCCAGCCACCCTGCGGGGCCCATTCACCTATCATATATGGGCCATCCCAAAGCCATTTAGTACGTTCAAGGTTATGCTTCATGATCTTTACACTATTATAAATATTCATTGAATAAAAATCAAGAGCAGGCATCCTCCATCTTAACGTCAGGATCTCGCCTATTGTTATATTGAGAACAGAAGTAGATACCGGGTGGTTGGGGTCAATCACATGTATGCGATCAAGAATCCGGTTATAAGTTTTATAAAATGGTCCTGGAGTGAGCGACAAAGGAAGTGTCATTTCATTTCCAAGACACCATGCCAGCAAACAGGGATTATCTTTATACCGGGTTACAATAGCAATACTGGCGTTATATAAATCTTCCAGATTTTTTTTATTATTATAAAAATCCGTGGTTGAGCCAGGAACAGACAGGCCAATTATAACGGATACATTGTATAATGCGGCTTCTTTGAAAACATTTTCCAATTTGGAGGTGTCCCAGCACATGAAAGTATTACCACCACATTCCGATAGTTCTTTAATGTGTTCAATGCCAGCCCCTCCTTTTACAAAAAAAGGTTTGCCATCTTTATAAAATCCGTACCTATCATTTTTCTTTTCTATGAACACCTTTCGGGGTCCTGTGTAGGTGCTGGTATTTTGCGGCCCCATGTTAAAATAAAAAAATCCCATTAAAGCTGATACGGACACACCAAAAACCAGCAGTAATACGATCATCAGGATTGTTATTCTTCTTAAAAATTTTGGCTGCCTGATCAAGGTTATATTCGATTAAAAAATTCAATTATAGAATTAAGATGGCACTTATTAAAAACAAATGAAAATAGGCTAAAAGCGAACGAAAATAGGTTAGAATTATGATATGGCAATTGTTAAAAATCATGATACTAAAAACAAAAAGAATTTTTTATTGAAGAGCGAGGAGGTTTACACTTCTCTTCTCCATCTTTGAAAGAACTTACATGGCACACAGTAAACAAATAAAAAACGAAAATTTTTATTTGAACAGCACAGGCAGAATTCGTGCCAACTCGTTATATTGGCCCCTGGCCTATGTATTTTCAACCGGTTTCTTTATAAAAGAGAAACCATTACTTTTATGCATAAATTTTTTTCGATGCGCGTATTTTTTTTAGTGGTTATGCTTTTCTTTTTTGTAACGGTGAAATCTCAAACGGTTTTGTCGCCGGGCTTTGGTTTGTATCCACAAAACACAGCTTATTTTCACGACAGCGTTTCAGCACCCAAATGGTTTTTTAGTTCTTATCGTGGCCTCTCTACCAGCGTTTCGTTTTTTAAAGGCGGACATGCTTCCATCCTTACTGCACCGATGGGCCTGCAACTGAATCGCAGGTTAAACAATAACTGGTTTGCTTTTGCCAATGTAACAGTAGCGCCTTCTTATATCGGCCTCAATCGATCTTACCTGGGTGGATTGAATAAAAGTTTTTCGAACCACTCTTTTAAACAAAACAGTTTTGGATTGTATCCTGCGGCTTCTTTAGGAGTGATGTATATGAACGATGCCCGGACATTTTCTATCTCAGGCAGCATCACCAGGGAAAGTAGCGTTTTCCCCATGCTTCCTTATTACCCGGTAAATACCGTAAGTCAAAACCCGGCTCTTATACACCACAGGTAATTTGATTTTAAAAAAATGAATTTCTGAAAATGAAAAAACTGGCAGTGCTGATCGTTATTGGAATGATCGCAATTTCCTTCACACCCCCAAAAATTACCTGGGTAGCTATTGGTGATTCTATCACGTATTTAAATGACCATACTAATGAAACCGGTGGAAGGGTAAGCAAAGGATATATGACAAGGGCGATTGAAAAATTACCCAATGTTCGTTACATCAACCAGGGGCACAACGGTTGGACCTCAGGCGGCATAGCCAAAGAAATTGACAACCTCGGTATTGTAAAAGCTGATGTGTATTCTGTTTTCCTGGGAACCAACGACTGGTGGGCAGGAAGGCCGGTTGGTAAGTTTACCGATTATATTAACAACACCGGCAACACAACAGTATATGGATCTTTCCGCATTATCATTGACAAACTCCGCAGCCTGAATAAAGATGCGCCCATCATATTGATCACGCCCATGCAGCGCGTAGATTTTGTGTATATCAATGATATGAACAATAATGCCTGGGGATCGTATAAAGATAAAAACGGACAATCATTGGAAGCATTTGCCGGAGCCATCAAGGCTATTGCTGAATATGAACATTTTCAGTGTATAGATTTGTATCATAAAAAAAGCATGAGCCTGAAAAAGCTGGTAAAATATAAACGTTTGAAAAACCCGACAACCGCCAGGTATAAAAATTATCCATACCCAAAATTTATCGGTATTCCTTTTAATCCTGTAACAGATGAATATCCTTATCCGCCAGATGCGATGAATGTTACGTATGACGGCCTTCACCCTTCTGACAAAGGCTTTGCGATGATCGCAGATATGCTGGTTGAGGTAATGAAAAAATATTAGTGATTATTTTTTTCATTATCATACGCTATCCTGAAAATGGCGCCTCTCATGTCATCTGAAACATACAAAGCGCCGTCAGGGCTTTGCGCCAAACCAACAGGCCGAAACTCAATAGGTCTGGTAGGATTCTTCAAATCCTCGCCGGCAAAATTACCAGCAAAAATTTCATAATCACCCGAAGGCTTGCCGTCTTTGAAAGGTACAAAAGCTACAAAATATCCCTGCTTCAACGCAGGCGACTGGCCATGAAACGCTATGAAAGCGCCGTTCTTATATTTTTCAGGAAAGGTATTGCCGGTGTAAAACAATAAGTCATCAGGTGCAAGGTGTGCCGGGAAAGCCGCGATAGGATCCTGGTATTTTTTAGAAGCAGTTTGTTTGCCGTCGCCACCATATTCAGGCGCCAGTATCAGCTTCTTTTGAAATGGGTCATAATAAACAAATGGCCAGCCTGCATCGGATCCCTCATGCAATTCATATAAAGTTTCCGCAGGCAATTCCTGGCTTTGTTTAGAAGTATAATATTGAGGGAACTTATCATCAAATTGCCCGCGCCCATGTTGCGTGGCAAACAAAGAATGAGTATTATTATTCCAGGCAAGTCCTACTGCATTTTTTATTCCCCTGGCATAATGAATTGCATCGCCATAGCTTTGATGAAGCTTATCAGCCTTAAACTGCCATACTCCCGCCACCGAATCTAAAAGCGGGCAACCGGGAATTCCTTTTCCGGAACCTTGCTGCCTGCAGGCATCACTGTAAGAACCTACTGTTACGTACAAATTATCCTGGTCGTCAAGGGCAATAGATTTTGAATTATCTGCGCCGTGGTCCACTAATCCCTCCACAATTTCTTCTGCTTTGCTGGTATTAGCCACTTCTCCCCTATCATTCAATTTATATCTGAAAACGCCGGTGTTGGAAGCAGAATAAAGATACCCGTTATGAATCGTGATACCTGTGCCCGGATAACCGGCAAAGGCTTTTATCTTATCAAGACTCCCATCCTCGTTGGTATCCCTGAGCATGTAAATCCCATTTCTATCCTGTAATGAACTAAAATTCACATATACATCTCCGTTAGTATTGATCGTCAGGTGCCTTAAATGTCCCAATGAATCGGCAACAATCGTAGCCGAAAAACCATCAGGTAGTGTAAGATCCGCTTTAGGCGCAGAAGAACTTTTAGTTTCCGCAGGAATTTTTTTATCACTGTTATTACAGGCAGATAAACCGGCTGCTAGAATTAATGCTACCAGGCAGGCTACAGGGATTTTAGTATTCATGAAGTTGAGTAATGATTTTTACAATATTTAATGATGTAAACTTTATCAGCTTTACTATGTTATAAAAAACAGCAAGCGAAGCTAATTAAAAAATTGACGTTTGGTAAGGAGGATTATTTACGTTTATACAAAAACCGTTATAAGATGAAAATAAACAATCGATGTATTTGTTGTTTTACCGGTTCATGAATAAGAACATGGTTCATACATGAGCCTTGTAAAAAAATGACAGATACTTTTTAATAGTTTTACAAGTCGGCATACCTGTTTTCGGATGGCAGGTAGCCTTTATCTTTTAGAATGTTGGCGAGCCTGTTATAAAAAGCAGGATCAGTTGGAGTAACACTTGCAAGTCCGTCCACATAGCGGTTATACAAACTGAAAAGTGCAGCTATCAAAACGGTATCATGCAATTCCATGTCTGTAGCCCCTTGTGCTTTTGCTTCATCAACCATAGCCTGGGTAACCAGTTTTCCGTTTTTTTGGGTGGCCCTTGCTATGGCAAGCAATGCTTTCATTTTGTCACTCACAGGCGCTGCATCAGGTTCGTGCTTGACTTTTTCAGCTATGGTATTATCGTTCAGAAGCAAATCGGCGGCGGCAGTATGCGCTGCGGAACAAAAAGCACATTCATTTCCATAAGAAACCACCGAAGCAATTAATTCGCGTTCTCCCTGCGAGAGAGTAGATTCTCCACGCAACAAAATTTGTGTAAGCTGCCTTATAGGCAATGCCGTATCTTTTCTGTAATCCAGCAAACCGGTTATTCCAGGTAGATTTTCTTTTAATGGTATGTAAGGCATATTCTGTTGATTTATGTTTTTTTTGACCATTAATAATTTAATAATGGCGTAAAAATTGATACTAAGGTCATTTCAAATATATCATTCATTTTTTAAAGAACATTGCTTTGCTAATAAATATCGTTTATTCTTTTTTCCAATCAAATCACAGCAAAACAAATAAATATCACTGATTTCTATTTTCTTTAAAATTTACTGTATCCCAATCACCCTTGCCTCCACATTCCATCCCTTCACTTCCACGGCAGCATTTTCATTGGGAGCAGGCGTATAATCAATGTCAATTTTTTTACTTTCCCCTGGCAAAACAGAAATATAATTATCGCTGTAAAATGCCGGCAATATCCTTTGCTTTGTTTGGGAATTGATTAACGAAATCCGGTTGAAAAATGCAATCGGGTTTTCCTTTGCATTGCTAATGATTACTTCTACTTTTCCTTCTTGTATTTTATGTACAGAAATTTGTACACTTGCTTTTTTCATTTCCTGCAATCCTGAATAATTGCCGGTAGAATCAGGCAGCCAATATAAATTATCATCCAGCAAATTTTTGTTTTCATCCAGCAAAGACAAATAAAGAAACACGCCTTTGTCGCGTCCCATCCTGTCAAGCGGACGTTTCAGCGACAAATATTTTTTTGAAACCGTTGGCCCAATTTCTGAAAACACCTGGGTAAGCAACCGTTCTTTTCCATCCATATCGAACGCTTCTGCTTTCAGCATGATATTTTGTTTTGCGGTAAATGTATTGTTGGCAATCATCACCATGCCATCGGCATTGTTGTACATCACATGAAACGGCTTACTGCCTTTGTGCAACCCATACAGGCAAGCATTCGGATCGAGGTAATAATCATACATCTGCCCGCGCAAAGCGGTCCACGGGTTTTGTGTTTTCCAAATGATCACGCCGGTGTACCACTCCCACATGTGAGCGCTAAAACCTTCCATCAATGCGCGGTATTGATCGTAGTTCACTAATTGCGCTTTGTCCGCAAAATCTTTTAGATCCTTTGGTTTGCCATACGCATCAATGTGATTCCCATAACCAATATATTTATGATAACGCCACACGCTGTCCATATCGCTGAAATTTTCATTGGGGATTTTCATATTTTCTTTTGGAATAAATCTTTCGAGAGAAGCATAATCGCCCATGCCTACAGAACCAATTTCAGAATTAAAAGGAAAAGTTTGATGTTCCCAAAATGTGTTGATGTTTTGAATGCCATAAGGCCCGTCGCCATTGCCGCCAAAAGGATTGTACGACATGCTGTCGGAATTGGAATATTCGATCAAATATCTTGTGCCATCCAGCTTAGGCATGATAGAATCGCGCATGACCACCAAAATATCTTCCGGTGGGGTTATTTCATTGCCGCCGCACCATAAGGCGAGCGAAGGATGATTGCGCAGCATTTTCACCTGGTCGGCCACCGAAGCCAAAAATAACCGGTGATCGTCAGGATATTTTCTTCTCGTCCATTGATCGTCTTTTTTCTTTGTATCCAGCCAGCGGCCATTGCAATCGCCGGAGTTCCAGAAATCCTGCATCACCAGCAAACCATATTTGTCACAGGCATTGTAAAATTCAGGACGCTCTGTGATGGCCCCACCCCAAATGCGGATCAAATTCAAATTCATATCGCGGTGAAACCTGGCCTCTGCATCATAACGCGCATCAGAAAAACGAAGCATCTCATCAGAGATGATCCAGTTACCTCCTTTGATAAAAATTTTTTGCCCGTTCACCTGCACTTCGCGGCTGCGGGTGGTTGTGTTCCAAACAGTATTAATTTCACGCACTCCGAAATTTATTTTTTCTTCATCACTTACTGATCCATTATCTTTTATAAACTGAACATTGATGTTGTATAAATTCTGTGGGCCATAGCCATTCGGCCACCAGAGTTTTGGATTTGGTAAAAGATGATCAGGTAATTGAACCGTGATATTTTCATTTGGTGGAACAGTTACATTGACAGAAACGGTTTGTCCGGCAATCGCATATTGAAGTTTGCTACTAATTTCTTTATCACTTACATTTAGCAATTCAGCAGAAACTTTGATAGTGGCAGGATCTTGTTTCCCTTCGACCCATCTTTTGCCGGGAACCAGTGTGATCACATGCACATTTTGCACATTCACTGCGCCGGTCTTTTCAATGGTTACTTTGTCCCAAATACCGGTGTTGCGGTCTCTTACCGGTTGAATCCAATCCCACCCTGCAACATACTGGTGCGAAACATTTTTGGCAATGGTGCCGTCGCCGCCTTGTCCGCCATTGGGGTTGCCAACCGGATCGGGAGGATACACGATCACTGCCAGCCGGTTCTTTCCGTTCTTTGCAAGCCACGGCGTAATGTTATATTGCTGCCGCAAAAACATTCCGTAAAATCTTTTATCATTCAGTTGATGCCCGTTGAGAAAAACATCACAGCTATAATTGATGCCGCGAAAATGCAGCCACACCTGTTCTTCAGCATTGGTAACTTTTTCGGTAAAATCTTTTACAAACCAATAGGTGTAATAATCACGGCCCGTGTTGTAGATGTCAGGAATTTTTTCATTGTTCATTCCATAAAATGGATCGGGAATCATTTTGTTATTGAGCATGGTGGTAAGCACCGTGCCGGGCACCGTTGCAGGCATAAAATCTTTCAATGAAAAGCCGGGTTGCGAAATTTTTTCACCATCCTTATTGATGTGTTTCACGTTGATGCATTGCCATCCGCTGTTGAGTTCATACTGCTGCGCATTTGCATTAATAATAAAAAAACAGAGGGCAAAAAAGATGAATATTTTTAATTTCATTAGTTTAGTTTAGGTAACAAAGTACAGGAAAATGCAGAAAGATTGTCAAACAATTCGGCCTATAAACTAATCCACTTTACAGGAAGATCAATTTATTTCGTATATGCGTCGCTGTTATACGGTATCAAAATAAGAATTCATCGAATTTCTTAGTTCACTGAAAATACTTACACTTATATTCAGGCCCCAGTGATTATTTTTTTTCAATCATTTTCATTATGAATTCAAATCACTTGTGTCAACCGGAATTTTGTCAAGAACCATATTTGCTGAATCCACCAATTGAAGAAAAGCGGCCATATTTTTTTGGGCCACAGGGGTTGCTGCCGGAAATTTTTGTTTTAAAGGATCTACCTGTTTGCCATTTTTCCAAAAACGGTAGCATACATGCGGGCCAGTAGCCAATCCTGTCATGCCGACGTACCCTATCACCTGCCCCTGCACCACATGCTGCCCCTTTTTCACAGCGCGCCTGCTCATGTGCAGGTATTGGGTGGTGTAAGTGCTGTTGTGTTTTATTTTCACATAATTGCCATTAAACCGTGTATACCGCGATGCTATTACCACACCGCTGCCGGTAGTATGAATCGGTGTGCCGGTAGGTGCCGCATAGTCTGTGCCCAGGTGGGCTTTCCATCTTTTCTGAACCGGGTGAAACCGGTGTAGGCTGTAGCGCGAGGTGATACGGCTAAACTTAATGGGCGTTTTCAGAAAGGCTTTACGCAGGCTTTTTCCTTTCTCATTAAAGAATTCGCCTTTGGCGGCGCTGTCCGGTTCAAAGTAATAAGCTTTGTACACTTCGCCGCGCGAAGAGAATTCTGCCGACCTGATGGCTCCGGATTCAATGGGATTGTCTTTTATATATTGCTGATCGTATTCTATTTTGAACCAATCGCCTTTTTGAATAGAATAAAAGTCAATCGTCCAGGCAAAAATATTGGCAAGCTTAATGGCAAGATCAGGGTCTGCATGCTGTTTTTCGAGGGTTTCATAAAGTGAGCCATTGATGACGCCGGAAAGGCTTTCACTTTTAATGGTTACCGGTCGCTTGCCTGTATATACGTTCATCGTATCGCGCAAGTCATACACCACATAGTCCGTTGCGTTAGGCTGATAAATAAAGTATTGTGCTTTTTGGGTGGAGTCATTCGTACAAAATATTGTGTAAGGCTTGCCGGCTGCCAGGTTGCGCACATTAAAAACAGAGCGTGCCTTTTGAGCCAGTTGCAACACGGCCGTATTATCGATGCCATAATCCTCTAAAATACCGGCGAGAAACTGGTTACGCCCAATGGTTCCGCTTATAACGGTGAAAGAATCAACCGGTAGCCCAAAGCGGGTGGCAACAGGATTGGGCTTTACAACCGGCGCTGCCTCAACTGCAGGTGTACTGTTCGCCGGTTTCACCAGGTGAGTGATGCCAAAGATGACAGCGGTTCCCAAAATGGCTGCAATTACAATTGATTTTACTGAAAATGATTTTACTGAAAATTTTTTTTCTTCATTCATGATCGTTGCAGAAATAAAGTCTTAATATATTACCATCGAAAGCAACGATGGTTCCGGCCGGATTGCATTGAAACAATCATAACACCGGAAATGAATATGCCGGAAACTACGACGAGGCGGCCTCACAAACAACTCAAAATCCAATCTAAACAATTTTGCGCCTT
>JBIQMJ010000147.1:0-10816 GCA_044463445.1 Segetibacter koreensis | reverse complement strand
GCATTGTATACTTTGGCTGTCTGGCTATTTCCTGCTCCGTCAACTGTTGCCACTACTAACCAATTTGAACTGCCATCAGTGCTTCTTTCTACCTGGAAATAATTGTTATTGAGTTCCTGCGAAGTTGACCAATTGATGCTTACACCAGTTCCTTTTAAATGAGCAGAAAAATCTGTTAAGGTAACTGGCGTGATACCTCCTTCTTCACAAAATGAAAGTTCAATATCATCCATTGCAAAGTCATTACCACAGCCACCTTCAGTACCATCACCAAAAGTTACCCTTAATTGAGTGGGGAAAAATCCATTTAAATCCGGCAAAACAAATGTTGATCCTAAATTTATCCAGGAAGGCTTTACAGTTTGAGTTACAGGAGCCGAAGTGAAAGGAGAACCGGATAATTCGATCCATGTATTATTTTCAGAAAGGTATTCAATTGAAAATGTCATAATCGGTAATAAGGGTGTAGGGGAACAAACGCCGGAATCATCAATATTCATTACATAAAAACTTATACCATAGGTACCGGGGCTAAATCCTCTGGTGTTTGAAATAGTATGTTGATAAAACTTTTCAGCCTGGCCATTCACTACCAACATTTTACCGTCTGCATTTCCGGTATGGTCCGGGGAGGATTGCCATTCAGGCTTTTGCTGCGTATTATTAATAACCCGGTAGCTGCCTTCACCTGAAAGGTCTCCTGAAGCCTGATAGAATAAACCGGTCGTAAGTATGTCGGGGTTGCTGGTAGCAGTTGTCCCGGTTCCAAAATCTTCCGACCATAAAACTGTGGGGTTAACACATCTTACCTGCGCAGTAACTGAATTACTTAGCAATAAAAACAGGCACAGGGAAAATAGATTAATTACCATCCTGAGAAGCGTAAAATTCTTTTTCATAAAAATAGTTTAAGAGATAAATAAATGAAACCAAATAATACGGTCTTACGCTTATTGCCTTTGCAATAAAGGATGTTTGGAAATGTTTTAAAGGAAAGGAAGTAGTTAGTTTTCCGAGGATGAGGTAGGACAAAACTAATAATTAAACTGGATTTTCAAAATAAATCCCCATTTTTTTTACTTTATTGCTACAATTTAATTCTATGGATAGTTTGATATCCACCTGATACTATTTCTATTATGGCACATTTTATGAGCGATTTATCTAAAATAATTTTATTATGAAACTCAAAATATTTGTAACTTTTTTTTTATTTTTTCTCATTACTTTCCCGGCATTGGCACAGGATACGTCATCAAATCAGGCCCTTTCAAAAGATCAGACTTATCTTTTAAACGCGCCAGTAAATCATTATACAGCGCCTCAAAAACCACATATTTACAGAGACACCAGGCTTGGCTCCAGTTCACCTTATTATAATACGTATCAAAAAAACGATTATGGTGCAGGAGCGGTGACCACCAATCCGCATAAAGCAAATGGGATTGCTGCCTATCCAGATATTTTTTTTGATTCATCCACTAATGGTACTACAAAGATTTACCAGGATACAAGATTGGGATCCAGTTCACAGGGACACCAAACCTATAAGACAAATGATAATGGGGCTGGCGCTGTCACTACTAATCCCAATAAATAATGAGAATTATTTTACACTAAAATAATTCTTCTGATTCCTAAGATGGTGCTTAGTGACTTACTGCAATTCCATTTCAAAAAGTTTAGGCCAATCCTTGCCTGTGATGTAGAGTTTTTTAGAAGTAGAGTCATAAGCAATACCATTTAATACGGCGCCATCTTCTATTGGAGCATTAGGATCATACTGCTGAAGCAAACCGGTCAAATTTAACTTTCCGGTTACATGGCCGGTTGCGGTATCAATTTTTACTATATCATTTGTCAGCCACCGGTTGGCATATACATATCCGTTAATCAATTCCAATTCATTCAGGCTGTCCACTTCTCCTTTGTTATCCGCAACGGTGAGAACTTTATTAACCCTCAGTACTCTGTTCTTCTCATCGGGCTGAACAAAGAATAAATGGGATGAACCATCGCTGATGATAATATTTTTGCCGTCATTGGTGGCTCCCCACCCTTCACGATCCCATTTAAGAGTATCCACCGGATGGCTGAAATCACCGGGATTATATACATACACTTTGTGGCTCTTCCAGGTGAGCTGGTAAATTTTATTTTTAAAAATAGTGATGCCCTCGCCAAAAATCGATTTGTCAGGAATCAGATAATTTTTTTCAACCTTTCCGGTCCTGATGTCTACTATACGAAGGTTCGAACGATTGTATTCCCCGGTACCTTCATATAATTTTCCATCATGAAATTCCAGGCCCTGGGTAAATGCAGTTGGGTCATGAGGGTAAACAGCAATCACTTTGAACATAATTTGTGATGGCGGCGGTATATTATTTACCGGAAGTGAAGTATCAAAGTCAGGCGATGACGAATTTTGGCAGGAGATAAAAAATAATAGAAGCGAAAAAATGGGTAATAGTTTATTAATCATTATAATTTTTTAAAGAATGTAAATGTAATAAACCGGTGATTTTTTCTACGTTAATCTTGTTTGAAAAAATAAACTGCAAAAAGCTTTTAACTTCAGAAAATTTTATCTTTATTTGTGCTTTAACCTCTGCTACCGTAAAAATCTCACTCAAATTGTTATTTTAATGGAACAGTACTGGTTTACTTCTTTTTAATATCCCTTGTAACTTACCATCCCAACACCTGTGTAATCCTAATATTGTTAATACACTCAGATCAAGAGTTTACAACGGGAATACATGAAATTTTGTTTTATTCTTTTTTCTTTTTTCTTTTGTTTTAATGCCAACGCGCAAAGATGCCTTACTCCTGAATATTCGCAAAAGAACAGGGATTTTAATTTTGTTTCTAAAAGAACAGGAACAATAAATACTGCCAAAAGGAATCTTTTAAAAAATGAGGTCATCAGCATTCCTGTAATCGTGCATGTGCTTTACAATAACAGTCAACAAAATATAAGTGATGCCCAGGTAATCTCACAAATAATTTCATTAAATAAAGATTTCAGAAGGCAAAATGCTGATACTATTAATACACCGGCTGCATTCCGTAACCTGGCTGCCGACACGAAGATCCAATTTTGTTTGGCTAAAGTAGATCCAAAAGGAAAATACACCACCGGGATTATTCATAAATATACTACTCAATCTCAATTTGTCGCTGACGATGCGATGAAATTCAGCGCTAAAGGCGGCGATGACGCATGGGATGCTTCACGCTATTTGAATATCTGGGTTTGTAATCTTTTTGGACGCACATTGGGTTATTCAGTATTGCCCGGAAGTCCTGCTGAAAAAGATGGAGTGGTTATTCAATATAGCGCTTTCGGAACTGTGGGAAACCTGGTAGCTCCTTTTAATATGGGTCGTACTGCTACCCATGAAATCGGCCATTGGCTTGGTCTTAAACATTTATGGGGAGATACTGATTGCGGCGATGATGGAATAGCTGACACACCTCCACAAGAGGGAAGTAATAGCGGTTGCCCATCTTTTCCTCACCTTTCTTCCTGCTCAGCCAACCCCAATGGAGATATGTTCATGAATTACATGGATTTCACCAATGATGCGTGTATGAATATGTTTACCAATGGGCAGAAAGAAGAGATGAGGAGCCTGTTTGCAGAAGGAGGAGTAAGAAATTCTTTCTTAGGTTCCATTGAATGCGACAGCGCCAATGCAGAAGGAGGGCCATTGCCCAAAGAAGAGGGAAAGTTAAAGATCACTTTGTATCCAAATCCTGCCAGCAGCATTCTTCATGTCAATTCTAATATAGATACTGAAGTTATCGGCCGGATATTAAGATTGTATGATGCCAGCGGAAAATTATGCCTTACCCAAATTATACAATCACAAAATACAGAAATCAATATAGGAAAACTGGCACCCGGAATGTATATTCTAAAAATTGAAGGGGAAACAGGCCCTCATATTTACAAGATAATGAAAACGGGAATAACTCTTAAGTAAATAAGAATATCCATTATTTATTCATTTACTATAATGCTTAAAAGGTTCCGATAGTTGCTCTTACAGAAACATATACAACTATTTACATGAAAAGATTCTATCTTTAATTTTTTAAGTGTACCCAACCTGATAACATAAATTTTTGCCCGAGACAATAAAATATAGCGAAGAAGAATTGGCCATGTTGCTTCAAAGTGGTGATCAATCTGCTTTTGCCTATCTGTACGATAATTATGCCGGGGCGCTGAACTCAGTTATTCTGAAATTAATCAGTGATCCACATTTAGCAGAAGACATTTTGCAAGAGGCTTTTATAAAAATCTGGAACAATTTTTCCAGCTATGATTCATCAAAAGGTCGACTCTTTACGTGGATGTTAAACATTACCAGGAACTTAACCATTGATACCATTAGAAGCAAAGGATATAAAAACCAGTCGAAAATCCAAAATTCAGATAATGCCGTAAGTTATTCCGGCAGTATTATTAATGAAAACGATAAATTTGATAGCCTTGGAATAAGGGAACAAACAATGTTTCTCCGTGAAGACCAAAAAAGGGTTATCGATCTCGCTTACTTTGAAGGATTTACCCAGGAAGAAATTTCAAAAAAACTCGGAATCCCTTTGGGAACCGTAAAAACAAGAATCAGATCCGCCATTTCGATACTAAAAAAATTATTAGAAGCATAAATTGACAAAAGAAGAATTCATATCATCCGGTTTGCTTGAGCTTTACGCCATGGGTATTTCTTCTCCGGAAGAAACCCAATTGGTAAAGGAACATCTTGCGCAGTTTCCTGAATTGAAAAAGGAACTGAATCAGGTAGAATTGTCACTTGAAAAATATGCAAAAGCAAATGCAGTTGAGCCGGATCCTTCTGTAAAAGAAAAATTATTTAATCAATTATTTCAAGGTGAGCCAAAGAAAGCAACCCGGGAAACACAGATTCCTCAAGGGGAAGCGCCAGTTATTTCTTTGAATAGAACTAATACAATCCCCCTGTTTTATAAATCCATTGCCGCTGCAGTAATAATTCTGTTCATCGGAAGCATTGTACTGAATTATTCTTATTTCAATAAATTCCATCATGCTCAAAATGAATTAGAAGCTGCCCGTCAGCAACTTCAGGAAAAAGAAAAATCCAATGAGGCCATGAGCCATGACCTGGATGTCGTAACGAATAGATACACCATGCCGGTTGTATTAAAAGGAACGCCGCAAACTCCCGATGCAGTTGCAAAAATATTCTGGCTGCAGAATACAGGTCAGGTGTATATTGATCCTTCGAATCTTCCTAAAGCGCCAGCAGGCAAACAATATCAGCTTTGGGGAATTGTGGACGGGAAACCAGTAAGTGGCGGAATGATTGAAACTTCCAAAGGAATTTATCATATTCAGAAAATGAAATCTTTTGGCAAGGTAGATGCTTTTGCCATCACTCTTGAAAAAACCGGTGGCAGCCCCACCCCTACTATGGATCAAATGGTAGTGATAGCCAAAATGTAATCCTTTATTCAGATGAAAGTTTTTGCTTTTGAAGCCAGTTATCCAAAGCAAGATATACACCATTAGTCCAGCCAAAACCATCCTGTGTAGGATATTCGCCTCCTCCGGCTTTGAGATCAGTTGTTACCACATTATATTTCTCCATCATTTTTCCCGTAGCCTCATACACTCTCTTATTGATAGCAAGCCATCTTTGGGTGATGTCAATAGCCAGATCATCAAATCCATATTTGGCCAAACCCTGGATGGCGATCCATTGAAGGGGCGCCCATCCGTTAGGAGCATCCCATTGTTGGTTGGTGGTTTCAAGCGTAGAAACAAGGCCTCCGGGTGAAATAAATTTTTCTTTTATCAATTTTGCAACGCCGGCTGCCTGCTGCTGATCGGCCATCTCAAAAAATAAAGGAAAGGTAGCCGCTAATGTCAACACTTCTTTTTGTTTGTTCTCCACATGGTCAAAATCAAAATAAAAAGCCTTGTCCTCATTCCAGCAATATTTATTAATGTTTTCCTTTCTTCTCTCAGCAAGATTTTTATAATTTTCACCACTTGCCTCATCACCCGAAAGCTCATAGGCTTTTGCAATCGTTTGTTCAATATTATAGAGAAGGCAGTTCAAATCAACAGGAACAATTTCGGTGGCATGAATGCTTGAAAAATCTCCCTCGGTTTTGAACCAGCGGCCGGAAAAATCCCAACCGGATTCTGCTGCAGCCCGCAGATTGCGGCAAACGTTTTTTTTATCTTCTGAATTTTCAGACAACGTCACTTCATGAATATATGCCTCTGGCCTTGGAGCATCCGATTCATCCCAATAATGATTTAGAATACTTTTGTCAGGCAGCATCACCAAATGATTTAAGGAAGGGCTTTTAAGATCAACATTATCCACTCCCTTCATCCAAAAATTATATTCTTTCACCAGGCTTGGCAAATATTTTACAAAAATTTCATCCCCTTTTTCTTCTGCTAAAACCCTGATCATGGAGGCAAAAAAAGGCGGCTGGGATCTTCCTAAAAAATAAGTGCGGTTGCCATTGGGAATGTACCCAAACTGATCTATAAGATAGCAAAAATTATCTATCATATTTTGAATGAGATCCACACGTTTGGATATTTGAAGCCCCAGCATGGTGAAGTAGCTATCCCAATAATAAATTTCCCTAAACCTTCCACCGGGAACGATATAAGGGTTAGGCAAAGGAATCAGCGAATTATGAGACTCTTCAGGCTGGCGGGTTAAAAAATCCCAAAGCCTTTCAATGTGTTCCTTTATTGGCCTGCCTTTCACGGTGACAAAATCCGTTTTGAAACTAATAGGCAAAGTAAAATGAGTATGTACAAATGAAGACAAATCAAATCCCGGATCATTCTTTTCTTTTTCATAACGGTCATGTATATTCGAAAATGAAGAATTGGGAGTACAATCCACAAAAGTTTTGTTATCGGGAAAAACTTTTTCCATCTGCACTCTTTCAAATAATTCACCTAAAGAAAAAATATATTTTATATCCATAATGATTTTATTATATCCCCTTTAATAAGCTTATCCATTCATCAAAATTGCTTTCTTCTGAAGACGGTTGAAAAAAATGAGGCTGATAATAAGGATGGTAATTGGAACCAGTGAAAAATAAAATGCAGACTGGCCTCCATAAGATTCAAAAATATGCCCCGTGATGATAGAGCCGGTTGTTCCGCCCAGGGCAGAAAATATTACGATCAGGCCGCTCATCGCCCCCTGTTGTTTTAATGGCAAGGAACTTAAAATAACCGAATTGATAGCCGGGTAAACCGGGGCAATCAACAAACCGATCAAAGGAAAAATATAAGCCACAAAAGGCGCTGCCAGCCAACTATCCACTGATGATACATGAATTTTCGAAGCCAATGGAATTACCAGTATCACCAGTATCGCTGCTAACACCAAACAACCAATTATTACCTTCAGCCAATGAATTTTTCTGAGAAGAAAACCTGCAATAAACCTGCCAATGGCTGTGGATATAGCGAGAATACTTGCCATCTGAATAGCAAGCCTGGTGGAAAGATGCAAAACCTGGCTGTTAAAAGTGGGCAGCCAGCTCATGATACTTTGTTCGATCAATACATAAAAAAAAGCGCTGATAATAAAAATTAAAACCAGCGGTCTTATGGCCAGCGTAATCATTTCCTGGAAATCTTTAAGAAAAGATTTTCCCTCATCTTCCTTCACCGAAGTTTCATCAAGCCTTGAGGTAAGCAGTAATAAAAAAGCCAACGCAGAAAGTACGGCCAGCAGATAATACACACTTAGCCACGATGTGGAAGAAGGATTATTATTATCTACAAAGGCACCGAAAATAAAATAGCCGGCCAGGATACCAATCATGAAAAATGATTCAATAAAATTCATAAAACTTGCATGGTCTTTTTTATCGGAGGTAACCAGGCCAATTGTGGCATATACAGAAACTTTTATCAAAGCAAAGCTGACACCTGTTACGGCAAACAAAACTTTGGTCATTGCAAAGCCGCTAATGACGGGCATTAGCAAACACACAATGATCACCAAAGCCAAAGCTAAAAGCATAGAACGTTTATAACCTATTCGTGTAATATAAGATGCAACAAGAAATGAAGCGATAGCAATACTGAGGTCTTTAAATGCTTCCAGGATGCTTGCGGCACCCTGCGAAACGCCATAATTATTTTGTACCTGGAGAATAACAGTGCCAACGCTGTTGAGCAAAATGGCAAATACAAAATAATTGATAAAAAGCGAAAGTTTTATTTGCCAGTTATTCATTGCAATATCGTTTATATAATTTTCGAATATACAATTTTATTTATGCAAATATTCCTTGAAAAATTATTTGGAGAACAATATTGACGATAGTAAACCAACAAAAAAGTAAGATTATTATTCCAGGGTCGAAATTATTTTCTAATATTTCTGAATGGCCATTTTTGAAAAAAATGGTGACAAGTACTGAATCTAATTGTAGAAAAGAAAAAATTTATTCCCCTTTTTGCCTGGCAGCTTTTAATGCATTGGCTTTTTCCCATGCTTCCCTTCCGAAGCCAGGAATCACGTGCCTGTCGCTGTGATAGGAAGAACGAACCAACGGCCCGCTTTCGACATAATCAAATCCCATTTGGTAACCGATTTCCCTCAATTCAGCAAATTCTGAAGGATGGACAAAACGCTCTACGGGTAGGTGTTTAGGAGATGGCTGTAAATATTGCCCGATAGTTACCACATCCACCTCACTGTCTTTCAGATCCTGCATTGTCTGTACCACTTCTTCTTTCGTTTCTCCCAAACCAAGCATGATGCCGCTTTTGGTACGCATGCCTCCTTTTTTTAAAAAACGCAATGTTTCCATGCTACGCCAATATTTTGCCTGGATTCTTACATAGCGCGTTAAACGTTCTACGGTTTCGATATTGTGACTAACTACATCGGGAGCCGCATCAATAATGCGTTGTATGTTTTCTTCTTCGGCTTTAAAATCAGGAATGAGTGTTTCTAAAGTAGTATTAGGCGTCAAATTCCTGATAGCATTAATAGTTTGTTGCCAGATTATTGAACCACCATCTTTCAATTCATCACGATCAACAGAAGTGATCACAGCATGTTTTACTTTCATCAATAAAATGGCCTCTGCCACCCTCTTCGGCTCCTGTAGATCTGCGGGCAAGGGCCGCCCTGTTGCTACTGCACAAAAGCCACAACTTCTTGTACAAATATTTCCAAGGATCATAAAAGTAGCAGTTCCTTCGCCCCAGCATTCACCCATGTTAGGGCAATTCCCGCTTTCACAAATAGTATGCAATTTATGTTCATCAACAATTTTTCTTACCTGCCTGTATTCCTCTCCTATAGGCAGCTTCACACGCAGCCAGTTTGGTTTGCGTGGCTTTTCTGCCACAGGCATAGTCATTACTTCGCTCATTTATTATATTATTTACTTGGATCAAAATTAATGAAAGGGAATTTATTATTTTCTCTTTCCGAAAATGATGGAAACATATCCTGCAAAAAAGAATTGTTTTTCTTTATTGTAAACCATCTGGGGAATTTTTTTCGAATAAAAATCAGCAGTCAATCCTACTTCAATAGCAGAAACTATTTCGTTATAACTTCCGTAATCGAAGCGCACTGCGGTTTTAGCATATAGACCGGGAGTGACGGTAAGTTCATTCCAGCCTTTTCCCAATCCCGGACCTCCAAAAATGGTTCCTGCCAAAAACTGTGCGCTGTCCGGTGAATTGTATTTTATATAATTAACGCCATTGCCGTTTTGAACCTGCACATAATAAGGACGAAGTAAGCCCGCAGAGATTCCTCCCCCATAATTTGCCGTGATGGCAACGCCATTTTTATTGGATTTATTTCCTAACAAAACCTGCTGCTGCACTCCTAATTTTACAGGATAAAAAAAGTTCTCCTTTCCATAGATATAGGGAACTGTATTTGCATAAATGCCATTTTGTTTTTCTTCTTTATTGTGCTTTTTTTCACTGATCTCGAGTTGGTAAAGCAATGCTTTTTTTACCGAGCTTGCTCGCCCTAATTCAAAAAAAATCCCATACCCATCTGAGATGAGCTTGGCGCCGAACGAAAAACTTTTTTTGTAACTGATCACACCTTCTTCTTCCTGTCTTATCAGTTCGTTCACATGTTCTCTTTTCTTTTCCTGGCGGGCTTTTTTGGTTTCCTGGCCAAAAGAATGAAACGAAATAAAAACTGCTATTAAAATAATGATGATTTTGCGCATTTGTTATTGATCTGTTAGTGCTGTAAATTTATCGCAAAAATAAGACAATGACCGCATCAATATCGTACCAGGGAAATTTACGTTGTGAAGCTTTTCACCTGCAGAGTTCTTCAAAAATAGAAACCGACGCCCCCACCGATAACAGGGGAAAAGGAGAACGATTTTCACCAACAGATTTATTATGTGTTTCTCTTGCAACCTGCATGCTTACCACAATGGGCATCAAAGCAAATGACATGAATGTAGATTTAACTCATTCAAGAGCAGACGTTACCAAACACATGGCAAGCGATCCCCGAAGGGTGGCAAAAATTGAAGTTTATGTCACTTTGCCCAAAGAAATAAATGAAAAAGAAAGGTTAATTTTAGAAAGAAGCGGTAACAATTGCCCTGTGGCAAAAAGTATTCATCCTGATATAGAATTGGTGTTGGAATATGACTGGAAGTTGTAGATGATTAGGTAATATGCTAATTCGATAATGTGCAACTTTTCATTCCGAAATATAAATCGTTACATTCAATAAAGATCATTTTCATTAGCAAATTAGCTAAT
>JBIQMJ010000146.1:0-10871 GCA_044463445.1 Segetibacter koreensis | reverse complement strand
TTTATTCCGCCGCCACTCATTTATGCAGCTTTTTTTATTGCTGCCATATTTTTGCAACGTGCATTTCCAATCACGAATTCTTTTTTCCATTCCGAACCTTCAAAAATCATTGGCGTTACTTTTATCCTGATCAATTTATTTTTCAGTTTTCCGGCCCTGAGGCAATTTTTCATTTCACGCAATACCATCATTACACATAAGCCGGCTAATTCTTTGCAGTCTTCCGGGGTTTATTCGCTCAGCCGCAATCCGATGTATCTGAGCCTGGTACTGCTCTACCTCGGCCTTACTTTTATCCTGGGTAATTGGTGGAATTTTATTGTACTGCCTATCCTCATTTGGATTGTTCAGGAATACATCATTAAGCATGAAGAAAAATACCTGGAAAGGCGTTTCGGCCAGGATTTCAACCAATACAAATCCAGGGTCAGAAGATGGCTTTGAGATTGTATTGCTTTTTTTTTCCCATACTTCCAGGAGCATTAATTTTTTTCATTTTTATTTGCCGCGCAGTAATTTCATCATGTAAACTCATTCCGGATTGATCAAAATTTTTTAATGTCTAAAAGAAAAAAACTTTACTCTCCTATTACCATTCTGATGATCGTGATCGTATTGGCTGCACTGGCCACATGGTTTGTTCCTGCAGGCAAATACGATACGCTTACCTACACAGAAGAAGGTTTTAAATACAGTACCGGTTCTTCTGATCAAATGCTTCCTTTTTCAAAACAAACCCTGGATAGTTTGCACATTTCCATTCCGCCGGAAAAATTTGCAAACGGATCTATCCGGAAGCCTGTTTCTGTGCCCGGATCTTTTCACCTGATCCATAAAAATGGCCAGGGGCCAATAGACATACTGGAGGCGCCGTTGAAAGGGATTACGGATGCCATTGAGATCATTTTATTTCTGCTGGTCATCGGTGGATTTATGAATGTTTTTCACGAAACCGGCGCTATGGTGAAAGGGCTTACTTCGTTATCGCAACGAATGAAGGGAAAAGAATCGTGGCTCATCATTATCCTGACTTTTCTTTTTTCTTTTGCCGGCGCCTCTTATGGAATGGCCGAAGAAGCGCTCGTGTTTTACCCCGTGATGGTTCCTTTATTTCTTGCAGCAGGATACGACTTGCTGGTGCCGGTGGCAGTTATTTTTGGAGGCACCAACCTCGGCACCTTATCTTCTTTTACCAATCCTTTTTCTACAATTATTGCTTCCAATGCCGCAGGTGTGAATTGGACGGATGGCTTAACGGAGCGGATTGTAATGTTTGTAATTTCTACAGCCTGTATGATCTGGTACCTGGTCAGGTATGCTGAAAAAGTAAAGAAAGACCCTACGAAATCTATCGTATTTCAAACCGATGGAAAAGTTTCTTCCCCTTATGAAAACATACAAGACACGGAAACTCCCGCGCCTTTGTCTTCAAAAAATATACTGCTGTTATTTTTATTTTTAGCCACCTTCCTTACCATGATTGCCGGCGTGGTGTGGTTTGGCTGGTGGTTACTGGAAATGTCTGCCTTATTTCTTGGTGTGTCAATTTTGATAGCAGTGATCATGCGTACCAATGAAAAAGTGTTTCTTACCCGGTTTATCAAAGGTGCAGAAGATTTGTTGTCCGTGGCGTTTATTGTTGGCGTTGCCCGTGGCGTCACCATTGTATTGAATGAAGGGCACATCAGCGATTCGATATTATTCTATTCAGCCAATCTTGTAAGCGGCATGCAGTCCTCTGTTTTCATCGTGTCCCTGTTGATTTTATTTATCGTTTTTACCTTGTTTATTGCTTCTTCATCCGGAATGGCAGTGCTTACGATGCCGATCATGGGCGGGCTTGCCATTATGGTAAATATTCCCGGCCGCGAAATTGTGAATGCTTATTTGTTTGGAATGGGCATTATGGGATTTCTTACACCCACCGGATTGATTCTGCCATCGCTTGCCCTGGCCAATGTGAGCCTGAAAGCCTGGTGGAGATTTATAAAGCCGTTTTTGATCATTCTATTTTTAATTTGCTGTGCCTTTTTAATTGTTGGAATTCATACAAAATAGGAAGGCTGAATTTTTGGGTAAGTTGCCGATAGAAAGAATTTTAGCATTGACGCTCCATCGAAAAACAGAAGGTGAATTTCGTACTTCTGTTGATATTAAACTGTTCCGATCTTACTAACCGGTTTAAGTAAATTATAACCTCCATGTCCCTTCCCGTCAGCCTACCAATTTCTTCTCCAGGTTCTCCAGGGAAACGCCTTTCGTTTCAGGCACTTTGGTGAGCACCCACACAAGTTGCAATACCATCATGAAAGCAAAGAAAGCAAAGATCGGCCAGGGATTGTCTTTAAAAATCCCATCATCTTTATCGAGAAAAACCGGCGTGATCAAAGTGATGATGGCGGCAAAAATCCAATGCGTACTGGCACCAAATGATTGCCCCAACGCACGCACATTGTTAGGGAAAATTTCAGAAATAAATACCCAGATCACTGCGCCTTGCCCTATCGCATGAGCGGCAATGAACAACAGTAAAAACGTCATCAGCAGGCCCGCCCCGGCATGGGTATAAAAACACCACGCTACCATTGCGAGACTCAAAATATATCCCAGTGAACCAATAAATAACAGGGTTTTTCTTCCTGCCCGGTCTATCAGGTAGAGGCCCACAAAAGTAAAAATGAGATTGGTACCTCCTATTGCTATGGAATTGGCCAGCGATTCTTTAGCCGCCAAACCCGCTCTTTCCAGGATTTCGGGCGCATAGTATAAAATAAAATTGATACCCGACCATTGGTTGAAAAAGGCAACAAAGAAAGCCAGCCACATCACCTTGGAATATTTTTTACTGAAAAGGCGTGCTTTAACGCCGGCAGCCACTTCATTTTCATGGCTTTGAATGATAGAATTGACTTCTCCCTCTACATTGGCAACGCCCAGGTTAAATAGAATTTTTTTAGCCTTGTCCACCTGGTTTTTGCAGGTGATCAGCCAGCGCGGGCTTTCCGGAACGCCTATCACCAAAACAGAATAAATCGCCGAAGGAATTACCAAAGCGCCCAGCATAAAACGCCAGTCATTCGCGCCTCCTACTCCTTTCAAAAAATAGTTGGATAAAAATGCAATCATGATCCCAAAGACAATATTAAACTGGTAAAGCGCTACCAGCTTGCCCCGGTTAGCGGGTGTGGAAATCTCAGAAATATATGTAGGAGCCGCCACTGATGAAACACCAATACCAATGCCGCCTATGAAACGAAAAAATGAAAAAAAGTAAGGACCCGGAGCCAGCGCGGTTCCTATGGCAGAAACCGTAAAGAGGATGCCAATCCATATCAGCACTTTTCTTCTTCCAAATTTCTGAGTGGGAGCGCCTCCAAAAATCGCCCCGATCACGGTGCCCCATAAGGCCATTGACATAATAAAAAAACCATGAAACCAGGGCGACAAATTCCACAATTCCTTTATCGGCAAATTGGCCCCGGAAATAACTACCGTATCAAAGCCAAAAATAAATCCGGCTAAGGCAGCGGTGATGGCAATGCGGACTACATATCGGGAAGTACGCGGTGACTGGATAAATGCATCTTTCGCAGAGAACTGATCGGTTGCTACGTTCATGGTTTGTGTTTTATTTTATATATGCCCAAAAAACTGTATGATGAAGTGTGTTATTTACAATACGATGGTAACAAATCTAACTATTCTATTCAGATATTGGTAATGAATCGAAATTTCAACATTATTTTTTTAAAAAAAGTGGGCAATATTTTCATCTGCGACTTCCTCACTGATTTCAGAAGCTGGCTAAAACTACTGCTCCCTCAATGCTTTTACATTTTTTCACTTATAAAATTGATAGAGAGCACCCATTTTCTTTTGTAAAAAAAAACAAGATTGGATGGGTATAAAACAACCTTTTTCGAAAAAAATACGATGCAGAATGAGAGCCTTTTATTTTTTTAAATTCCTAATACAATTTTTATGGTACGAACGAAAAACAATTTTATTGAATTAAACATGATTCTATCAAATTTAAATTACTATTAAAATGAAAATCAGAACATCAAAAAACAGGACAGTGCTATTCACCAGGATAGCCATGGTTTTATCCGTTACCTATGTATTGGTTTCGGGTTGCCAAAAAACTTTCGATCAACAAATGAACCCTCAACTGCTGGAAAATGCCATGAGTTCAAAAGCCATGTCACAAAAACCCGTAATGGAAAAGAAAAATTTTAGTCAAACGAACCTTGTTGCCAATAATTCAAGTTTGGGAGCATTGCGGGTGGATCCACTGCTGAAAAATGCATGGGGCCTCGCTTTCAGCCCCAATGGATTTGCATGGATATCCGCCAACGGAGCCAGCGTAAGCACTATTTATACCGGTGAAGGAGCGCAGGTAAGGCCAGCGGTATGGATTCCCTCAGCGACCGGTCCAACAAATGGAATTCCAACAGGAGTGGTTTTTAGCGGAAGCAATACCGACTTTTTACTCCCGGCTCCCAACAACCAGGCGGCACGTTTTATTTTTTCAGGAGAAGATGGAGTGATTTCTGCATGGAACGGAGGTGCCGGCAACAATGCAGTAGTAGTAAAAGATAATTCCGCTACTTCTTCTTATAAAGGGCTTGCTCTTGCAACAAATAATGGGGCCAGTTATTTATATGCGACTAACTTCCGTACCGCAAAAATTGATGTATTTGATAAAGATTATAATGCAGTTTCCATGCCATTTACCGATCCGCAAATCCCTGCCGGCTTCGCACCTTTCAATATTCAAAATGTGGGCGGGATGTTGTATGTAACTTATGCAAAAGTAGGACCAACCGGAGATGATGTGGCAGGAATGGGCAATGGATATGTTGACATTTATAATCCGGATGGCTCATTAGCAAGGCGTTTTGTTTCAGGCGGCCAATTAAATTCGCCCTGGGGTATTGCTAAAGCGCCTGCCACTTTTTTCGGAGAGGATAATGACGGTGATCAAAATATAATCTTAATCGGGAACTTCGGAAACGGCCATATCAATGCTTATCATTCTAATGGAAAATTTATGGGTGAATTAGCAGAACATCCAACCCCTATGCATCCCCGGATACCGATTGCAATTGACGGGCTGTGGGCAATTTCTTTTGCACCTGCAACTGCCACGAGCATTGATCCCAACAGGCTTTATTTTACTGCAGGCCCTAATGATGAAGAAGACGGCCTGTATGGCTATATCCAAAGAAATAATTAAAGACGGCTAAACAATTAATTTCTAAAGAGGCTGATTCAAGAATCGAAATCAGCCTCTTTCAAAAAATTTGATGAAGGACAATTATTGGGCTTCCACAAAATGAACCACTTTATTTTTTATGGGTTTTACTGTTTGCAAATAAGCAAAAATGGATCTTAAATCAGAAGTGTCCATTCCTGCAAACATGGACCAGGGCATAATCGTATTGATTTCTTTCGGGTTCATCGTTGGCACATTCGCAGGATCTGAATAGGCTTTAAAACGCTGTACAAATTGATCAACTGTCCATCCGCCAATTCCGGTTTCTTTATCAGGCGAAATATTTGCAGAATAAAGTTTGCCATTGGGCATTTCAAACAAACGTCCACCGCCATAAGCAACCGAAGGAATTATCTGTCCTTTATCCACTTGTGTGTGGCATTCAATGCAGGCAGCAGCATTGGTCAGGTAGGCTCCATATTTTAAAGTATCTGATTTAGGTGGTTTTTGCACAAAGGAAGCTTTGACCGGGATGGTATTTAATATAAAATTCATCGGAAAATTTACAGAATGGTCCGGAGTCTTATTTTCAATTGGCGGCAATGATCTTATATAAGCAATTATATCATAGATATCTTCCTTGTCCATTTTGCCGTAATAATGATAAGGCATCACAGGAAAAAGTGCATTGCCATCTTTGTCAACTCCTGTGGTGATGGCCTGGAAAATTTGCCCGTCGGTCCAGTCTTTAATATTGGCAGGAGTAATATTTTTGGAATAAAATACACCGGGAAAACCCATTTTTTCATCGAACCTTTCGCCACCTTTTCCATTGGTTCCCTGGATCATCGGCCCTGAGAATTTTGACCAATCACGGGTAGAATGGCAATCCATACAAAGAGTAACATGATTGGCCAGGTATTCGCCATGCTGTACCCTTTCAGGAGTTATGGCCACTTTCAGGTTTTCAGGAGCGCCCACGTCAGGAAGGCCAAATTTCACATAGGATGCAATCCCTGCAACAATAATAACAATAACCAGAACAACAGTTAGAAGAATCTTTTTCATCTTTGAAAATATTTATAGTTTTTATTTACAAATTTTAATGAGGGCATCAGGCTTTCTTAAACAATGATGTGGCCGCCGCCTCCGGGTAGGTGTTATTCCTGGTTAGATACATTCAAGTAATACGTTAAAAAAAGACAAGCGCTAAAGTAATACTTTTGCAATTCAAATCATATCTTTTTATCCCTTTTTTTTTTCAAATCATCGTGGTAAAAATAATAGGCTTTTTCATCCTGGTGTCTTCAGTATTGCCGGCTTGTACTTCTATAAGACCGACTCAAAAATCCGGGGAAATAAACCAATTAAAACTCCTGGATGAGTATATTATTCCATTCAATTATCAGTACCACAATACGACTGTCGGAGGCCTTTCAGGAATTGATTACAACCCGGCAAAAAACGAATATTATTTTATTTCCGACGATCGTTCTGAAAAAAATCCAGCAAGGTTTTACACTGCACAAATTGTAATAAATGATGATAAAATCGACACGGTTGTTTTTCTTACCTCCACATTTTTAAAAGACAGGAATGGGAATTTTTATCACAACTCCCAACAAGATCCATTGCATACTCCTGATCCGGAAGCCATGCGGTATGATCCGAAACGCCAAACTTTTACCTGGAGCAGCGAAGGTGAAAGAATCGTTACACCAGCCAAAATTGTACTTGAAAATCCTATGGTGACTGTCGCCGATCAGGAAGGAAATTTTATCGACACTTTTCAATTGCCTTCCCAATTAATGATGAGCGCCAAAGATCATGGGCCCCGGCAGAATGGGGTTTTTGAGGGACTGACCTTTTTGGATAATTATCAATCTTTATTGGTAAGTACAGAGGTACCTTTGATACAGGATGGCCCGGAATCGGGAACCGGCGATTCGAGCGGGATCATCCGGATGATCCTATTTGATATCCAATCAAAAAAACCGGTGGCGCAATATGCCTATAAAATTGATCCGGTCGCCTACCCTCCTATCACGCCGGGCGCCTTTAAAATAAATGGTATTTCTGATATTTTATCTGTCGGAGGCGATCAATTGATCGTGATAGAAAGATCATTTTCCACCGGTCATTTTTCCTGCACGATAAAAGTGTACCTCGCCAATCTTTCCGGCGCAGAAAATATTCAAAATAAAGATGCCTTACAGAATGAGAAGTCAATAAAATCCGTAAGAAAAAAACTTCTCCTGAACATGGACCATCTCGGAATTTTTATCGACAATATTGAGGGGGTTACCTTCGGGCCTACACTGTCTAACGGAAAAAGATCACTCATTTTTATAGCAGACAATAATTTTAATCCGCTGGAAAAATCGCAGGTATTTTTATTTGAAATAGAATAAAATACAAATCACTGTTTATTGTGGGTTTACTGATCCGGACGCCGGCAAAATATCTAAAAAGAAAATGAAGGCGCCCATAATCGCTAAATAAAATTAGATTCCATCTTCTACCTAAATAAAAAGAGGCTGCCTAGCATTTTAGAGACAGCCTCTTCTGTTTTTTGAAAAAATTTATTGTTTATTCGCTGGAGCTGGTGGCATTGGCGGACGATTGTGTTCCATTTCTTTTGGAGGATTATTCTTTGGATGCGGATCCCCATGATGGCAGGTATAACACGTTACATATTTCAACATGTAGCTAACCTCAGAAGTATCTGTATTGACTGCTGCTTTTCCACTGTCCATCATTTCTGCAATTTGCTGAAAATGATTTTTATTAATATCGATAGCCATTAACATCATTTTTCTTGCGATCTGTTTTTCGGGTTTCTGATCATTTGGAAAATCCATTTTGCGTTCGGCTGGGTTACCCACATGGCAATAGGTACATTTTACTCCCAGTGAATGAGTAAAATGATGCATCACACTATCAAGGCCATCTTTGGAAATATCCTGTGGCAATATTTTAAGATTTTTCCACCGGGGTTGTTGATGAGCTGTAAAAGCCTGGAACGAAAAAACACATACCATACATACAAAAACTACGAGGATACTTTTTTTCATAAATTTTAGATTTGAATTCCGAAAGTATTGAAAAAAACTCACCTCCAAATATTTTTTTTAAAATGTAAAAAAAGTTTTTAACATTTTTCTTCTGTTGTGAATAAGTAAATTAGTGTATATGGATTTCAGTTTTTTATATTTGAGAACCTTATTTTTAACCTAAAAGTATCCCTGTTGACTGAAACAATTATAAACCTCGAAACCGTAAACCCTATTGAATTTTTCGGAGTCAATAACCACAAGCTTGATATTCTTAAAAAGAAATTTCCTCTTTTGAAAATCCTTAGCCGGGGCACCCAGATCAAACTGAGTGGCGCTCCCGAACAAATCGAAATTGCCAGGGATAAAATAAACCTCGCCGTCCAATATCTCGAAAGAAACGGCAATATGAGTGAAAATTATTTAGAGCAGATTTTAGGGGGCGACGATGAAAAAGCGATCGATCATTTTATGGTAAAAAACCAGGGCGATGTACTGGTTTTTGGCCCACATGGCAAAAGTGTGAGAGCACGCACCTCCAACCAGAAAAAAATGGTGAAGTCTGTAGATAAAAATGATATCGTTTTCGCTATCGGCCCTGCAGGTACGGGTAAAACCTATACGGCGGTTGCACTTGCCGTGAGGGCTTTAAAAAACAAACAGGTTAAGAAGATTATCCTTACCAGGCCTGCGGTGGAAGCTGGGGAAAACCTGGGATTTCTTCCGGGAGATCTGAAAGAAAAAATTGATCCTTATCTGAGGCCACTTTATGATGCGCTTGACGACATGATACCCGCCGACAAACTGGGTTATTACATGACTACCCGTACCATTGAAATTGCGCCATTGGCGTATATGCGGGGCCGTACGCTTGATAATGCTTTTATCATTTTAGATGAGGCGCAAAACGCGACTGACCTCCAGTTAAAAATGTTTTTAACCAGGATCGGTGCAAATGCAAAAGCGATCATCACTGGAGACATTACACAAATTGACCTTCCGCCAAAAGTAAAAAGCGGGCTGGAAAAATCAGTACGCATTCTTGCCAACATAGACGGCATCGGCCATGTAGTGCTTGATGAAGAAGATGTGGTAAGGCATAAGCTGGTTAAAGCGATCATCAAAGCGTACGATAAAGAAAAATTAAAAGAGCTGGAAGACTTAAGATAGCCGGCCTTTCCCGGTAACAACCGGTATTCCGGCAGACGAATCACAACGTTCTGTCACATTGATGCTATAACCTTTCACATGATTGCCATCCTTGTTGCGGTAATGATTGTCCGGGTCATGTGGTGATTGAACGGAACCGGAAGTGATTTCTTCTTTATCGCGGGTGACCAAAATCGGGTTTTCGTCCAGCGGTATTGTTCAGTAAACACTTTACATAAAGTCTGATATGCTGTACATTGCGGTAACTCATAAAACCCTGTCAGCTTGTCTATCAGCAATCCTATCTCCTGTAACTTCGATTTTATTTCATCACGGCTATGACGAAAAACAACCTTGTTCCCTTCTTCTTTTAAAATCGTATCTAATTGTTTCCGAAGGCTATTATCAATAACGAATGAACCCGCAGATTTTAGTTCTTTATAGAACAACCACAGCGTTTCATGAACAAGTTCATAACGCTATCAGGCAATATTGCTGCTTAAGAGTTTGCTGTCCATCCGGATACTTTTGCCGCTTACTTCAAAGTCCTTCGCCTGCCCTTTGGTTATTGAAGCAAAAGCTTCTTCAATGATATTAATATCAGTTGTTTTTTCATAATCCACTATTTGCTTACGCAATAAATAATAAGTGGATTCTGTAGGAATTGCATCATCCATATTTAAAAGTCCCAAAGCACTTCTCACTAAAACATGATACCGGCAATGCTCAAAAAGTTGGGCATCGCTCCATCCATAAGCTTCTTTAAGAACCGTCATGGAAATCAAAATGCGAACAGGCGCATTGGGCGCTCCCATTTTCTCAGAAAACAATTTTTTGAAAAGAGTTTCATCGATTCGCATAGTTACCTCTTTGCGAAAAACATTGTGCCATGCATCGGCTTGTTGATAATAATCTTTCGATTTACCCGAAAGAAGATTATAGTGGATGAAAAAATTCCTAATTGTTGCTCTTTAGCTGTCTTTCTGAACATAAATTACCTTAACTATATAGTACAACCACAAGTTACAAAATAATGAAATTAATTACCTGGCGCAACTTGATAAACAAGTAATTGTTATGCACATTTTTGTACTCTTACTAGTGTTAAACAATGCGGTCCACTTTTCGTAGTGGGCTCATTATTTCTTCGTTTACTGTTGTTGGTTTTTATCAAAGAGCTTACTTTTATCTTTTTACCAAATTGGCTTTCGCTAAAATCTTCCAAATGAAAAATATAAAACTATTGTCATTGCTTTTTATTTTTTCAATATTAAGCATTCAACTTTCCGCGCAACCTTTGACTTCCAGCCAGATTGATGCTTTGGTGGAAAGAACTATGAAAGCATTTGATGTCCCGGGAATAGCGGTGGCTGTGGTGAAAGACGGAAAGATCATTCATGAAAAAGGATACGGCGTTACCTCGTTGAACACCATGCAAAAAATGAACGAAC
>JBIQMJ010000145.1:0-10887 GCA_044463445.1 Segetibacter koreensis | reverse complement strand
GGAAGGTGTATTCGTACTATTTATATAGCTTTGAATTTCCTGATCTGTAGAAGTTGTCCAATATTTTAAGGATTGAGTAATCCCGGCATTATAAAATTCTTCTGCCGATCCTCCCATATTCCAACCTCTCAATGCACCTTCTGCCCTTAGAAAATAAACTTCAGCAGCAGTCATAACGATGCAGCGGGGGTTGGCACCTCCGTCAGCTATAGGCAAAAATTGATTTGATACAAATGAATTTCCGGCACTACCATTTCTTACAGAAGAGGTTTTCAAAACCCTTGGTAGCCCATTTCTTAACCCATTGTATCCCATATTACCACCGAGTCTATTACCACCCTGATTCCAAAAGCTAAAGAGTCTTGGATCATTAAAACCTACTAAAATGCTCTCCTGAGTAGCGCTCATTGTAAAGGGGTTGATATAGCTCCACCTTGTTAAATAATTCAGGTTATTAGGAGTAGTCAGGATAAGAGCATTATCGCTGTTAGACATCATGACGCCGTCTGTCACCGCTTTTTCTGCCTGTTGTTGAGCCAAAGAAGGATCGGCATAAACAATTCGCATCGCCAGTCTCAGTCTTAACGAATTAGCAAATGTTATCCACTTATTTACATTACCCTGATAAATGATGTCATTCGTACCAAACGGAGTAGTGCCAATATTTTGTTTCAGAACCAGCACAGCAGAATCCAATATTTTAAAGAAGGACTCGTAAATAGACTGCTGGGAATCATAAGGTACACTGGTTTTACCATTGCCGAATTGAGAAAAAGGAATTGGGCCAAAAAAATCGGTCATTCGTTCATACATTGGGACACTATAAATTTTTGCTATCGCGTTAGCAGCAGGCATATTATTTTCTTGAGTAAAGACATCTACAAACTTGATCATTACGGCAGGACCTGAATAAAAGGCCCTCCATCCTGCGTCAACCCAGGAGGCGGTCTCCTGGTATTGGTCAGTATTAAAACCTGATGATGTAGTAGCAAAAATTTGGGAATAAAGATTTGCATGCAACTCATGCATCAGTTCCCATCCATTTCCATCGCCTACAAGCCCCCAGTACTCGGCATCGGCGAAAGCCTGCCCTATGGTTGCGGAATTAATCTGGCCGGCGGTTAAAGTATTTTTAGGCGTATTAAGCTTATCAAAATTTTTGGTACATCCGGCAATTGCCAGAAGAAAAATCAACAAGAACACATTAGCTAATCGCAGTTTTATTTTAATTGTATTCATAATAATATCTTTTAAACTTTCTTAGAAATTAATTTTCACATTGATGCCATATGAGCGGGTAGAAGGTGGAGGATAAGTTGAATAGCCTTCAGAAGAAGTGCCTGTCCCGGTTAGAATGTCCGGATCCAGGCCTGGCGTAGCTCTGGAAATAAAAAAAAGATTCCTGCCGACCAGGGAAACATCCACATCAGCAAGATGTAACTTGCTTGTGAAAGAATGGGGCAAGGTACAACCTATAATAAGTTCTCTAAGACGGGTGTTAGTCGCATCCAGAGCATATACCTCACCGACAGGCAAACTTATATTTCCAATGGTACTCCAAAGAGTTTGGGCATCCACCGGGATGGTATTTGGCTTACCATCCTCTGTAACCGCTGCATAATTCTTGAAAATATTCTGTCCAAAAATCAATCCGCCACTTCTTCCCTGGAGTGTTTCTTTAGATAGTCCCAGAAAATCAAGAGAGGCTCTTGTGAAAGATTCAACAATGCCGCCCTGCCTGTGATCAATAACAAAAGATAAATTAAAGCTTTTATATGAAAACGAACTGGAGATTCCGGCTGTCCAATCAGGAGTGTAATGGCCAATGTCCTGATTTTTATTATTTACCACTTCTGGCACACCATTATTTCCTACTATCACTCTGCCTATACTGTCACGCTTAAAACCAATGGTAAAAATATCCCCAAAAGGAAGCCCCTGTTGTATAACATAATCGGAAGCAAAGTTTGACGCAATAATAACTTTTGGCCGTTCGTCAGAAATACTCACAACGGTATTCTTTAAATGCGAAAAATTGACATCAAGTGTCCACCTGAAATTCTTTGTTTGTACAGGTACAGTATTTAAGACAACCTCAACCCCGTTATTTTGAATATTGCCTCCATTTGTATAGAATGAAGCTGCACCGGATCCGACGGGTAATGCAATCGTAAATAATTGATTTACTGTATTGGTCTTAAAGTATGTAAAATTTAGTCCCAACCTTCCTTTAAGAAAACGTAAATCAACTCCACTTTCGAAAGACTTCGTTTCTTCAGGCTTGAGATTTTTGTTGGGCAAAGTATTACCTAAAGCAATAAAGCCGTTTGATCCACCTGCAGAAAATGTTGCGGTGCGTTGTAGCATAAATGGGGGCGCACTGCTTCCCACCTTTGCATAGGAAGCTCTTATTTTTGCAAAATCAAATACTTTTGGAAAAGAAGGAATCAAATCTGAAAGAATCACGGATAATCCGGCTGAAGGATAAAAGTATGAACGGCTGCTTGCAGGCAACGTAGAACTCCAATCATTACGGCCTGTCAAATCCAAAAAGATCGCATCTTTCCAGCTAAGTTTTCCAAAAGCATATAATGATTGTATATTAATCGGAGACCCAGGATTGTAGCTGGTTACAGGGAGGGTGGTATTAGATAAGGAGAAAAAGTTTGGAATTGAAAGTGCATCGCCCGTATTCGAACTTAAAGATTCATTCAACAGTTGATTCTTGACATTTCCGCCTGCATGTAAATCTAAATTCCAATTTTTGGAAAAGTCTTTATTGTACGATAAAAGAAAATCACTATTAAATTCATAATTATTTCTTTTGGTTACGTAGTATCTTCCATGTAAAGCCCTAACCAACGTTCCGTTATAATCCTTTTGCTCGTCAGTTTCATCGACTCTGTCATATGAGCTGCGAACCATCAGGTCCAACTTGTCCAGGATGTGATAGGTAAGCGAAGCCATGCCGGTTATTCTACCGATTTGCTCATCAAAAAGATTACGATTTAAGACCCAATAGGGGTTTTCAGCTGTTGATGAAAATCCCGGCGCCCAGAAGTCTTGTTGCATGACACCATTGATATCCGGGAATTCAAACTTTTTAGCATCCTGGGTTCTGATATTTCTTGGAATGTCATATATCTGCTGCATTGGATTAAAATTATCTGTACTCTGTCTCAGTGGATTATCAACTTTCTGCCTTGTGTAACTTAATTTAACATCAAGTGAAAATTTCTTTGACAGACTACTGGTTACCCGTGCCATTAAATTATTGCGTTGTAATTTATTACTGGCTAAAATTCCCCTTCCTTCAGTAGAAGTGGTAGAAAAAAATGCCTGTGTATTTTTTCCTCCAAGACTTGCTTGTAAATTGTTCGATATGGTATAGCCGGTTTGAAAGATATCTTTTACATTATCAGGCTGTGGAGTCATTGAATAGGTTTCGCCTGCCCTGGAAGGATCGAGGGTCCAATTATCAACAGTTTGTCCATCCATTTTCGGTCCCCATGAATAGCCTGAACCTTTCTGATACGTTCCGTTGATTCCCTGGCCGTAAACGTTTTGAAAGGGGATACTCAGATCAGCGCGACTCGCCATATAAGTATTATTAAGCGACACCTTTATCACACCTTCCCTGCCTTTTTTAGTAGTAATAATAATTGCTCCGTTTTGCGCATCACTTCCATACAGGGCAGCGGCATTTGAACCCTTTAATACATCAATGGAAGCGATTTCATCGGAGTTCAGGTACTCCGGTACTCCAAGTACCGGTACACCATCAATAACATATAAAGGTTGACTATCTCCGTTGATAGAACGGTTCCCACGTAAAGTTACCCGTGAAGGAGCACCTACTCCACTTCCCGTCTGACTAATATTTAAACCTGCAACCTTTCCCTCTAAAGAATTTATTACATTCAACTCCCGCGCTTTTGTTATCTGTTCCGGGTTTACAGCTTGAGTAGCATAAGTAAGAGTTTTTTTCTCCTGCTTGATTCCTAAGGCGGTAACAACGACTGCATTTAAAGAATTATCCTCTCTTACCAGGGTTATATTTATTGTAGACCTGTTGGCAATTCGGATTTCCTGCGATTTATAACCGGTAAAACTAATTACAATTACCGTTCTATTGTCCGGAACATCGATGGTAAAATCCCCATTACTGTTTGTAACAACACCCTTATTTGTACCCTTTATTGTTATGCTGGCATCTTGCAAAGGATCCCCCTGTTGATTCACTACCCGCCCATGAATCTCAATAGGCGGCTGTTCCAACAAATTCTTTGGTCCGAACGTCGGCTGAACCTGAATTAAAGTTGTTTTGGTTTCCGGCCTTATCACCACTGTATTTTTCACAACCGAATAAGTTAAACTCTGACCTTTTAAGCATACTGACAGCGCTACATCCAGGCTCGCATCTTTAATGCCAATGTCAATCGGGTAAGTGTCTTTTATTAGATCTTTATCATAAAAGAAATGAATGCCGGTTTGTTGTTCTATAAGTTTAAATACTTCGGTTAAAGAAATATGATTTCTTACAATAGTTACCCTCTGGGCTTCAGTCTTAGCACTTACCTGGAAAGTGAAAAACAATAGTAAGACGATTGTTAGTTTCATGATCATCCATGTTTTGGCCCTTAATGATTTAGTACCATTTTTGTTTTGGCACCATACAGATAAAATCATAGTTTTGATTTGATTTTGGTTAATAATTTGTTTGAACACAGTTTTTAGCCTTTCCGCCAGCGATGCCGCAAACATTGCTGGCTTTTTTTACCTAAAACTTACCCGCTTAAAATGTTTATTTGAATCATAATCTAAAAATTTATTGTACTACTATTTTTTTCCCTTCTACCGCAAATTTTACATTGCTTAACTCTAAAATCTTCAGCACATCTGATAATTGAGAATCCCTGCTTATTTTCCCTTCAAATCTCCTTTCAGGTACTTTCCCTGCATACTCTATTTCTACATCATACCATCGTCCAATTTCACGCATTATGGTTTTGATATCGGCTCCATCAAATTGAAACAAGCCATTCTTCCAGGCTACTGCCTGGCTCATATCTGCGTTTTTTATTTCAATATTGTTACTGTTATTCTTTAAAACTCCCTGTTGCCCCGGCTTTAGTAAACCTGAAACGTTTCCCTTTTTAATTTTTACACTACCTTCCAGTAAACTGGTTTTAATAGCGCCCTCATCGCCGTAAGCATTCACATTAAAATGTGTACCTAATACTTCTACCTGCATACCGTTTACATTTACATGAAATGGCTTGGCGTCCTCCCGGCCTCCTCTAAGGGAGGAGGAGATGTGAGCTACTTCAAAATAAGCTTCCCCTGTTAATTCTACATTCCGTTCTTTACCAGTAAAAGCTGTGGGAAAGCGTAAGGATGATGAAGCATTCAGCCATACCTTACTGCCATCTGCTAATATCAATTTATATTGGCCTCCCGGCGGCGTGGTAAGTGTATTGTATACTACATCCGCTCCTGGCTTGGCTGGTGACGATCCATCATAAACCAATACGCCACCCTGCTTACTTATTGTGGCGCCCCCGCTTTGAATATTTCCGTTTTGAACGCTATCCAATATGATTTTACTTCCATTAGCCATAGTAAGTATTGCATGATTCCCGCCGGGTAATATTTTTGCGGCTTCCTTTTCCTGTACATCAACAGATGTCGTTATCTTCTCTTTATTTTGTTGGGAAAGAACAAAATAAGCTACCCCTGAAATAAATAAAACCACTATGGCGGCGGCAGCCACTCTTATCCATGACAAGAAAACCGTCTTCTTCCTTTCAACAGCCACAACAGGAATTTTATCTTTTTGCAATATATTTTGCAATATGGAACCAGCCACTTCCTCCGGCATCGGAGTTTCTGATTCCGTATCTTCAATAACTTTATCCAACAATCTTTGCACCTGGCTTTTATTTTCAGATTGTGCCAATAGCTCCATCAGTTCCTGCTCTTCCTGTGAGGAGCAATTTTGATGTATATAACAGTCAAATAAATATTCTAACCTGGATTGCATCTATTAGTTTTAAACAGAAGGGCGCTAAAAATTATTCCCTATTCTATATAAGAGTACCTTAGAAAAGATTTTGGGTGGGTGGTATTAAATATTTATTTTGAATCTCTAAAAGGCTGTCTATACTGCGCAAGGGACAAAACCGTGAATGATTTTATCCGGTCGGGACGCTTTCTTCGGCGGCCTGAACGATTGTCGAATCTAATGATTCAGACCGCTTATAGCGTTCCGACCCGCTCTTAAAAAACTCACTAATTTACCCCTTGTGAAGTATAAAACGATTCAGAGAATTTTGTACAGCGCCGCAGGCGCTGGTTTTTAGCCACGCCTGCCCGAATGACTTTGTCCAGGCGGGGATTACACCAATTGCACGGATAATCTGTATGGATCTGTGCAAACTGTGGCAAAAAAAATTAGAGGCTATTCAAATAACTAATTTTAGACAGTTCCTAAGAGGAAGGATAAAAACAGGAGGAAGCCAACTGAAGAACTTAAGTGCATCATACAATAGGCGCGGATATTTTTCATGGCCTGGGCGAGATGAAACTTTACGGTTTCTGGTTTTATTTGAAGAAGCTCAGCAACTTCACCACGTTTTAAATCGCCTTCTTTCATCAGTTGGTAAACCTGCTTCTGCTGATGGGGCAGCCGGTCAATGGCTTTTTGCAACAAGGAAGTAAATTCTTTTCCGATTAAATATTCCTCAGTATTGTTATCAACCAGCGAAGGGTCATTCTCAGTGAGCAAAACAATATTGTAGTTTTTTGCAATCTGCTTTAATATCTTATAAGTTTCATTTCGGGCAATAGTATAAAGATAAGCGCTGAAATTTTCTATTTCATTTAATGCCGCTCTTCTCAACCAGATTTTAAGAAACACATCTTCTACAATTTCTTCGGAAACTGTCGTTGAATGAGTAAGTTTTAAAGCAACTGTGTAAATCTTGTTTCGATAATGATCAAACAATTTTGCAAAAGCAATCTCATCACTTTGCGCGATAAGTTGAATTAGTTCCTGTTCATTATATGAGCTATTGGTAAGCATCAGCAGATCGTTAAAACACGTTAAAGCACAACCGAAAGTAAGAAAAATGAATTGAAAGAAAAATTTTAAAAAAAAAAGAGAAACAGGTTTGATGGGTGAATCACTTAAATAGAACGGAAATTTAACATAAAAAGAATTATAAGGAATGCATATAAATAGGACTTTTAAGAAAAGATACTCATAAGACACAGTATAAGACAAGTATAAGACACTTATTACTTTATCCACTACATCTTCGATATATCTTCGGTATTTCTTCGATAAATGTTCGATAAAAGCATCGAACATACAGCATACTAAATAAAAACAACAGGCGTTTTAAACTAAAAGAACAATGGCTAAAATTCCAGACGGGGTATTAGGCGCCTTAATTGGTAAAATAGGGCCGGTATCAGGCTATCGCCGCAACGGGGAAAACATTTTACGAACTGCACATTCCCGCGGGATTATTAAAGCAACTCCCGCGCGGACTGCTCAACGTGAGAAAATAAAAGTATGTAATGAGTTCACGAAGGCCTTTGCCGGTACCGGCTTCTTTAATAGAACATTCCCTGCTCATGGAAGCAGCGGCACCGGCTATAACCGGGCGACGAGCGCTATTATGAACCTTGCAATCAGCGGCAATCTTCCTTATACTACTCTCAATTATAGCGAAGTATTGATTTCAAAAGGTATTCTTCCACCTGCAGCTTCAGCGGTTGCCAGCGCTACGACTGAAGGTAATATTTATTTTAAGTGGAATGACAATTCAGAAAATGGCACTGCAAAGCCAAATGATAAAGCAATTTTTGTTGCCTATTTTACCGGGATCAGGCAGGTAATTTTTTCCATAGGAGAAACTACCCGGCAGCAGGGCCAAGGTTTTGTGCACGTCGAAAGTATGAAAGGTTTTACTGCCGAAACATGGGTTGGATTTTTAAGTCAGGATGAAAGAGGTGCTTCAAACAGCGTCTATACGGGGAGGGTGGCTTTATAAACGAAGCTGCAAAGCACTCAACAACCACCTTCTAAAAACTTATCCTTCAGAAAGTTTATTTTACCCACGAAGATTCAAAGATCACAAAGATTTTTTTCTTCAAAAAAACAGAAACAAGTTTTCTTCGGAAGGCAACTTTTGCGCTCAATGCGCCTCCAAATACTCATTCAATTCAATCCCGGCCATTGGCAATTTGCTATCAGGATAATTTTTAAGCCCGTCAGCAAAATCTTTTCTATGGTATTTGTCCATTTACTGTCAATTTCGCCGGAGGTATATGTTTTTTGCGTAAGTGTTGCAAGGCAAATTCATCCCGAGGATGTATAATCTCTCCTGAAATACGAGGTCATTTACAAAATATGCAGCGCCTCCTTCATCCGTGACAGGCCATCAAAAAATCTCTCCATTTTTATCGTAAAGTAAAAGCTGCCACACCGCCTGCCGGATACTGTTCCGAAGGAGAAAAGGAAATAGCAATATATTGTTTCCCGTTTATAGCATATATGGATGGATTGGCCTTTCCTACTCCGGGTAACACATATTCCCACAACAACTTCCCATCGGCCTTTCGGTAAGCCCTGAATTTTTTATCACTTGTCCCACCAATAAAGATTAATCCCCCTGCTGTGACGGACGGACCAGGCATAGTAACCTCGCCGGTTGGATTACTTTCATCCTTATTTAGCTTAAAAATATTTCCTACCGGTACACTCCATTCATATTCACCTGTGTTCAGGTTAATAGCATTAAGTAAACCCCATGGTGGCTTAATACCGGGATTGCCATCCATATCAGTAAATTGCCGGTAGGCGGACACATTTCTGTACTTCTTCCATTCATCCGACAAGTCGTTTTTTTTGAAATGTTTTTTATCAGATACTTCCGGAGATTTTGTCAATGGCTGATGGGTATCTTTTTTTCCATATAAAAAATCCACAATAGCTGCCTCACTTCCCGCATCGTTTAAAATATTCTCAAATGCCGGCATTTTTCCTCCGCCATATTTTATCCGGTTCAGCGCAGCTTCTTCTGAAATCTTTTTTTCCTATATCCGTCAAAGCCGGAAATTCGTGTGTTCCTTCCCTGTCTTTTCCATGACATGCAGAACAATAGACTTTATACATTTCGCCGCCTCTTTCATAAGGTGTTTTACCTGCTTTTTCCAAATTTGCCTGAAATAATTTATTGGTTTGTTTGAGCTGTGCGATTTCCGGGCTGTTGTTTGATTTAACATAAAGCACACCTGTTTCCGGATCGTATGCAGCACCTCCCCATTCTGCTCCTCCGGTGCTTCCGGGAAGCGTAAACGTGCCCTGGATGGATGGGGGCGTAAAGATCCCCTCATACCGCAGCCTTCTGAATACCGTCACCAACGAATCATGGGATACCGAATTATAATTGCTCAAATCCTTTTCAGTAATATTATGTAGAGACATCGGTGCCGGTTTTGTCGCAAAAGGCTGAGTCGGCCACGCTTGTTCTCCCGGAATATCAGACCTCGGAACGGGCCTTTCTTCTATCGGATATATTGGTTTTCCCGTTTCTCTGTCCAATACGTAAACAAATCCTGTTTTTGAGACCTGGGCCACGGCATCTATACTTTTCCCATTGCTGCTGATCGTCACGAGGTTAGGCGGCGCCGGCAGGTCATAATCCCAAAGGTCGTGATGTACTGTTTGAAAATACCAAACCAACTTGCCGGTTTCTGCCTGTAAGGCGACGACGCTGTTTCCGAACAGATTTTGACCTATCCTTCCACCTCCGTAATAATCATAGGATGGTGAACCCGTAGCCAGAAATACGATCCCCCTTTTTACGTCCAGGCTCATACCTCCCCAGTCATTGGCGCCTCCGGCATATTTCCATGCATCTTTGGGCCACGTTTCATACCCAGGCTCGCCAGGATGGGGAATGGTATGGAATGTCCAGGCAAGTTTCCCGCTCCTTACGTCATATGCCCGTTCATCTCCCAGCGTGCCTTGTTCTCCATCGTTTGACCATGCTCCCAGTATGATCAGATTTTTGTAGATAATCCCGGGAGAGGTGGAGGAAACATTGATTTTACCGGGATCATCGCGCATACCAATGTTCAAGTCCACTTTACCCTTATTACCAAAAGTGGAGATGATTTGCCCCGTGATAGCATTAATAGCCATCAAATAGTGCCCGGCTGTCATCATGATTCTTTTGTCGCCGTTCTCTTCCCAATAAGCAACGCCCCGGGTAGTTCCTCCTTCCCCCGATACATTAGGACCACCCGCGAAAGGATCAAAAAACCAGATCAACTTGCCGGTCTCCGCTTGTAACGCATAAAGTTTATTCTCTCCGGAAGTAATATACATTACGGAATCAACGATAATTGGATTGCTCTCCGAACCAAATCCCTTGTATGCCATATAAGTATCCGGAGAAAAGGTCCACGCGGTATCAAGCTGTTGCACGTTTTTTTCATTGACCTGATCTAAACCGGAATATCCCGTGCTGGCTGCATCACCTTTGTATACTCTCCAATCTTTATGATGATTATTTATTGTGTGGCAACTTTCACATAGCATGATCATAAAAACATACAACCAGGTCTTCTTTGCCAATTTCTTCGGCCGAAAAATACGAATCATAATAATGATTTGAAATCTTGAACACAACGGTTCGCCACTCTTATTTCACCATATCACTAACAAAAGCTAATATTTCAGAATTTCAGATCCTTATTTTCAGGACGCCATTGATCGTGGGTTCTCATTGATTATTTATTTCTGTCCTTTTTGAGCCTCCAAATAATCGTTCAATTCTTTCCTGGTCATTGGTAATTTGTTATCAGGGTAAT
>JBIQMJ010000144.1:0-10901 GCA_044463445.1 Segetibacter koreensis | reverse complement strand
TTCTGGAAAAAGGCAATATAAGACAGAATAGTAAATAAATATATTTTTCTATTCAATTGCATTTCAAAAAAATAAAAAAAATGCTATTAATAAAAGGAAAGGTTTGAGGAAAATTACCGATTTAAGTTATTAAAATTTATTTTTTTCAAAACACCTAAGGAAAATGATAAAAAAAAATATAATAAAATGATAAAAAAGTTTGAACTTATGGTAATCGTTTAATATTTTTGTCGGTATTACTAAAATTATACAGAAACCTCAACTAAAAATTGTATGCCAAAGATTATCAAATTATTGTTTATGGGAATATTATTCCTATTATATGGTACTGTTTTCGCACAAGATACCAGCATCTATAATGTTTTTGATTCAAGTGTAGTTTCATCTAAAGGCAAAACACAGCAAAGTGCCTTTATGAATAACACTTATGATTTTCCAGCCAAGCCAAGAAGCCAGACAGAAATAGGAATTTCCGGTGGCTTATTTACCATTAGCGGCGATGTAAGCTCAAAATTACCAACAGGTGGTTTTTCTATTCATGTGCGTAAAGCATTAGGATACATTTTTTCTTTAAGAGCTCAATATATATATGGAGTTGCAAGAGGATTAAACTGGAAACCATCATTCGGATATTCAAATAATCCTGTCTGGTCAGGATACAACGCTGCGAATTTAGAGCCAGTCTACTACAATTATAAAACAACTATAAACGATCTTTCTCTACAAGGAATTTTCACTTTGAATAATGTGAGATTTCACAAACAAAAATCCGGAATGGTCATATATGTTGGAGGAGGTATCGGAGCAACCGTTTACAATGCAAAAGTACAGGTACCTCAAAGTTTCAATTCTATCCAACAAATAACTGACCAATATAGCAATCGTAAAAAAACCAGGGATGCATTGAAAGATTTATTGAAAGATGTTCCTTATACTCCTGCTCAAAACGAAAATAAAACCAAACCAACTTTAGGTTCACACCCTTTAAGAGCTACCGGAGATGCGTTAGCAGGAATTGCTTTCAAATTGAGTAAAAGAGTAAACCTGGCTATTGAAGATAGAATCACTTTTACAAAAGACGATCTTTTAGATGGCCAGCAATGGCAAGAACATTCTCGTACAGATCCGGCTCAGACACGTGATTTCGATACTTACAATTATTTCTCAATAGGTCTTAATTTCAATTTAGGATCAAAAGCTGTAGAACCTTTATGGTGGGTTAATCCACTTGATTACGCCTACAGCGAGATTAACAATCCTAAGCATATGAAAATGCCAAAACCAGTTTATGAAGATGCTGATGGAGATGGCGTTGTTGATCAGCTTGACAAAGAACCCAATACGCCTGCAGGTTGTCCTGTTGACAGTCACGGCGTATCAAGAGATACCGATGGAGATGGAGTTCCTGATTGTAAAGACAAGCAATTGATCACTCCTACCGAATGTCAGCCAGTTGATGCAGATGGCGTTGGGAAATGCCCTGAACCAGAATGTTGTAAAACGCTGGCAGCGCAGGCCACCATGTGTAACCTGGGCGACCTTCCAAGTATTTCTTTCAAAAGCAGGAGTACACAATTAAGTAATGATGCAAAAGCGATGTTGGCTTCTGTAGCATCCAAACTAAAAAACAGCGCTTCATGTAATATCACTCTCAGCGGATACCCTGCAGCTTCAAAAGTATCACAGGCACTTTGCAATAAGAGATTAGAGGTAATCAAAACCTATCTTACAGAAAAGGAAGGAATTAGCGCGGACCGTATTACTTCCAATTGTGAAGTAGGTGGCGGAGACATTAATACAGTCGATCTGAAGGCTGACTAATAATTATAATTTCATTTTTCAAAAGACCCTTCCATTCCGTGGGAGGGTTTTTTAATACTTATGAAAACATTAACTATGACGATTTTGTCTGCATTAATTTTAAATACATTTTTGTTTAAATTCACTTAATTTTGCGGCTCTTTATGAAGTTGAAGCCTTTTCTTGTTTTATTGTTATTACCGTTCTTGATACTTACAGGATGCAGCAACCAGTTTGCTAAGGTTCTGAAAAGCACTGATTATGAGTATAAATTAAAAAAGGCAGATGAATATTTTGTCAACAAAAAATACAGATTTGCCCAGCAATTGTATGAAGAATTATTCCCGGTTTTTAAAGGATCTGATAAGTTTGAAGATTTATATTATAAGTACGCCTATTGCGCTTACGATCAAAAAAATTATGCGGATGCTGAAAACCTTTTTCAGGGATTTCTTGGAGTGTTTCCCAATAGCAGCAAGGCAGAAGAAATTGCATACATGCATGCGCTTACTTATTACAAACAGTCACCAAATGTGCAATTAGATCAAACCAATACACACAAGGCAATTGGAATGATGCAAGGTTTTATCAACACTTATCCCAACTCATCCAGGGTAGCAGACGCTAATAAAATAATTGAAAAATGCAGAGAAAAACTGGAGGAAAAAGATTACATGGCCGCCAAACTTTATTTTAATCTTCAAATGTACCAGGCCGCGGGAATTGCCTTTACCAATTTATTAAATTCTTACCCTGAATCCACCAAAGGTGATTCTTATATGCTAATGGCAGTTAAATCTTATTATGAATTTGCCAGATTAAGCGTAGCCGACAAGCAGGAAGAGAGATACGCAAAAGTCACCGCAGAATATTTTGATTTTGCAGACCGCTATCCCGAGAGCGATCTCTTGAAAGAAGCGGTAGAATATAAAAATTTAAGTCAAAACAATATTAAAACAATAAAAAATGAGCAAATTAAGACGGCAACAGAACAGTAACACCAGCAATGTTGTAGAAACTCAGAATCTTATTGATATTAAGAATAAGACGGGCAATTTGTATGAATCTATTACCGTAATCGCAAAAAGAGCTAACCAGATCAATATTGCGATCAAGGAAGAACTTCATAATAAGCTTGAGGAATTTGCAAGCCATACTGATAGCCTGGAAGAAATTCATGAAAATAAAGAACAGATTGAAATCTCCCGTGCCTACGAAAGAATGCCCAATCCCGCACTTCTGGCCACTGCTGAGTTCATGGAAGATAAAATTTATTATCGCAGAAATGAAGACAACCTCTTTGATTAATTAATTAACAGGATTGGCAATTCTTTTTCATAAGAAATGATAATTTTAATGGTGGATTATTCCACCATTTTTAATTTATAGTATCTTTCCAAATAAATCTCATTGAGTGCTTAAAGGAAAAAAAATCTTGTTAGGGATCACCGGTAGTATCGCTGCATATAAATCTGTGTTATTAGTTCGTTTACTGGTAAAAGCCGGGGCGGAAGTAAAGGTGATTATGACAGATCGCGCTAAGGATTTTGTATCTCCCCTCACCTTTGCTACCCTATCAAAAAATAAAGTTTTATCAGCGTTATTTGAAGCGGATAGCTGGGCAAATCATGTAATGCTGGCCCGGTGGGCAGATGCAATATTGGTAGCACCGGCCTCTTGTAATACTTTGGCGAAAATGGCAAATGGCGTTTGCGATAATTTGTTGATAGCAGTATACCTATCTTCAAAATCTCCTGTTATCATTGCACCGGCAATGGATGAAGATATGTGGCTTCATCCCTCAACCAAGAAAAATATTGAGAAATTGACACAATTTGGAAACCATTTTTTGCCAGTGAATACAGGCGAGCTCGCAAGCGGTTTAACGGGTGAAGGAAGAATGGCCCAACCTGAAGAAATGATAAAATATCTTGAAAACTTTTTCAAAAGAAAACACGACCTCGCAGGAAAAAAAGCGCTAGTCACTGCCGGCCCCACTCATGAGGCAATAGATCCGGTGCGGTTCATCAGCAATCATTCCAGCGGAAAAATGGGCTTAGCGCTTGCCAATGAGTTGGCAAAAAGAGGAGCGCAGGTGCAACTTATTCTTGGTCCTTCCAATATTAAACCCCACGATCAAATAGAAGTAAAAAATGTAGTTTCGGCAGATGAAATGTACAAAGAATGCATGAAGAATTTTCAAACCTATGATATTGTTATCATGGCGGCGGCTGTAGCTGATTATTCACCCATAAAAGTTAGCGCTCAAAAAATAAAAAAAAAATCAGAAGGATTTTCTCTTGAATTAAAAAGAACAAAAGACATTCTTTTAGAAGCGGGAAAAAGAAAAAATTCACATCAGCTTTTAATAGGATTTGCTTTGGAAACAAATAATGAGAAAGAAAATGCATTAAAAAAATTAGCTCAGAAGAATGCAGATTTTATTATCCTGAATTCAACAAATGATGAAGGTGCAGGTTTTGGGCTTGATACCAACCGGATTACTATTTTTGATAAAAATAAAAAAGAATATAAATTCCCTGTTAAGCCTAAAAAAGAAGTTGCAGAAGATATTGTAAACCTGATTATCCAATATTTAAATGAATAAAATATTCCTGTTTTTTTTATTAATTTTTTTCGTTGCAACCAGCCATGCGCAAGAATTGCGCGCAAGGGTGAGTGTAGTAAGCAACCGTGTCAATAACACCGTTGACAAACAAACTTTCACTACATTACAAACTGCGCTCAATGATTTTGTAAACACCAGGAAATGGAGCAATGATGCCTTCAAATCCAATGAAAAGATTGATTGCAGTTTCCTTTTAAATCTTGAATCTACCGGTGAAGCTAATGTGTACAAAGGATCATTAACCATTCAATCAGGAAGACCTGTTTTCAATACTTCCTATGTTTCTCCGGTTATCAATTACCAGGATAATGATATCACGTTTAAATACGTGGAATTCCAGCAATTGGAATTTAATGATACGCGGGTATCCGGCACTGATCCCCTTGTTTCTAATCTTACCGCTGTTTTTGCTTACTGGATTAACATGGTACTTGGTTTTGATTATGATTCTTTCTCCATGCGTGGAGGAGACACTTACTTTCAAAAAGCGCAAAACATTGTTAACAATGCTCCTGAGGGAAGAAACATTTCTGGCTGGAAACCATTTGACGGAACCCGGAACCGTTATTGGCTGGCCGAAAACCTCCTTAACAGCAAATACACTATTTTTCACGATGCCATTTATAATTACTACCGGCTGGGAATGGACAATCTTTATGAACAGGAAGCTACAGCAAGAATGAATATTTTAAACGTATTGAACATCCTGAATACGTTTAATACTCAAAATTCAAACACGATGATTCTCCAGTTTTTTTTCCAGGCGAAAACCCAGGAGCTAATCCAGATTTTTTCCAAAGCAAACCCGGCGGATAAGGCAAAGGCACTGGAGTTTTTAAAAAAGCTGGATGTTTCTTCTGCTACAAAATTTGAGGAAGAATTAAAATGAAAAACTTACTTATTTATTTGTTCACTTCTGTTTTTCTTTTTTCATGTTATCCCGGCGAAAAAGTACCCAAGGAGATCATTAAGCCTGAAAAAATGAAAAGCCTTCTTTGGGATGTTTTAAGAGCTCAAACGCTTGCTCAGCAGACAGCATTAAAAGATAGCACCATTGACGTAGCCATTGAAACAAAAATTCTTTCACAAAAAGTTTTTGAAATTCATAAGACAGACTCAGCTCATTTTAACCAGAGTTACAGATGGTATGTAAAGCATCCGGCCTCATTAAAGCTTATCTTTGATAGTCTTTATGCCCAGAAACAAAGACTAAATGAAATTGAGATAAGGAAGAAAGAAAAAGTTGCAGGCCACCCAGTACCAAATGAAATACATTGATATGAAGACGAGGTGAAAGTGAATCAGGATAAGAACTCTCATCATAAAAATCCCAGTCTGCCATTATGAAGGGCGAGTCTTAAAAAATAAATATTTTCAAAATGAAAAAAGTTTTTGCCAGCGCTGACGAGGCCATAGCCGATATACGAGACGAAAGCATCCTGATGTTGGGAGGATTTGGATTGTGTGGCATACCAGAAAATTGTATTGCTGCATTGGTTAAAAAAGGTGTAACAAAGTTAACCTGCATATCCAACAATGCAGGAGTGGATGATTTTGGAATTGGATTGTTATTAAAGAAAAAGCAGGTTAAAAAAATGATTGCTTCTTATGTGGGAGAAAATGCCGAATTTGAAAGGCAATTATTACAAAATGAGTTAGAGGTAGAATTAATACCACAGGGAACTTTAGCAACCAGATGCATGGCAACCGGATATGGTATGCCGGCTATATTCACTCCCGCCGGTGTAGGCACAGAAGTAGCGGAAGGAAAGGAATCCAGGGTATTTAACGGAAAAGAGTATTTAATAGAATACGCATTTGAATGTGACTTTGCTCTTGTAAAGGCCTGGAAAGGAGATACATCCGGAAATCTGATCTATAAAGAAACTGCAAGAAATTTTAATCCTCTGATGGCAATGGCGGGAAAAGTAACCATTGCCGAAGTGGAAGAACTCCTGGAAGTTGGAGAGTTGGATCCTAACCAAATTCACACTCCCGGAATTTATGTCCATCGCATTTTTAAAGGTAGTCATTATGAAAAAAGAATAGAACAACGCACAATCAGAAAACCAGCCATTTAAAGATTCTCTCTATTTTTTCAATTTCAATTTTCATATTTTTTATGTTAGATAAAAATCAAATTGCCCAGCGAATCGCAAAAGAATTAAAAGATGGATTTTATGTAAATCTTGGTATTGGAATTCCGACTCTTGTGGCCAATTATATTCCCGAAGGCATGAATGTTACTCTTCAATCTGAAAACGGGTTACTGGGAATGGGACCATTTCCCTTCGAGGGAGAAGAGGATGCGGATCTCATAAACGCAGGAAAGCAAACTATCACCACTTTGCCCGGCTCTTCCTTTTTTGACAGTGCTATGAGTTTTGGAATGATACGTGCGGGGAAGGTGGATCTTACCGTGTTAGGCGCTATGGAAGTAGACGAAAACGGAGATATTGCCAGTTGGAAAATTCCAGGTAAATTGGTTAAAGGAATGGGAGGTGCGATGGACCTGGTGGCCAGCGCTAAAAATATTATTGTTGCCATGATGCATACTAATTCAAAAGGAGAATCCAAATTATTGAAAAAATGTAAGCTCCCTTTGACCGGAATTAATTGTGTAAAAAAAATTGTAACGGATTTGGCAGTAATTGAAGTGACTGATAAAGGTTTTCATTTATTAGAAAAGGCTCCCGGAGTTAGTGTCGACGAAATAATAAGTAAAACCGAAGGAAATTTAATTGTTGATAGTGCTATACCGGATATGGATCTTTAATTCTCCAGGAAATCTTTAGTCTATCAGGGAATTTTTCATTGCGAAAAACACAAGCCCTACTGAGTTTTTTACACCAAACCTTTCCATAAGCCTGTCCTTAATAGCTTCCACAGTTCTGGGGCTGAGGTCCATTCTTTGGGCAATTTCCTGGGCGGTGTATTCCATACAAACGAGAGATAAAACTTCTTTTTCCCTATCGCTTACCACTATTTCACTATTCAGATTCGGATTAAATTTTTGCCGGGCATAATTCTTCTTTATTAAAACCCGGTTAACAAAATTATTCAGATAAAAACCGGTATTCATTACGTCCATAATAGCCTGTTTAATTTCGGCGGGTTCTGTACTTTTTAATAAATAGCCATTAGCGCCACTTTCCATCAAATGACCGACAAAGCGTTCATCTTCAAACATCGTGAGTATTAGAATTCTGATTTTGGGAAAATGTTTATTAAGATATTTTGTGGTTTCGATACCATCTTTTACCGGCATTTTTAAGTCCATCAAGACAATATCAGGCTGTTCCTTTTCGATTCCTTTGATAAGCTCCTCCCCGTTTTCTGCTTCTAAAACAAAATTGAAATTATGATACGCTTTCATTGAAAGAATAACTCCTTTTCTGAAGATTTTATGATCATCCGCAATGGCTACTTTGATGGATTCGGGGGTCATATTTAATAGCTTATATGCAAAAGATAATAGAAAAAAATAAAAAATACAATTAATTTTATTTTGATGGCTCCCGGGGAACCTCTATTGTTACCTTATAGTAGGTGTGTGTATTATCAATTTCAAAATAAATATTCCCCTTCAAAACCCTTATCCTGCTTTGAATATTTTTTAAACCCAGCCCGGAAGAACCATGTTCCATCTTATCAAAATCATGTTGCAAAATTCCTTTGCCATCATGATGAATCCGGAAGTAAACCAATTCTCCCTGGGCGTTTTGTGTAAGATGAATAAATCCGGCGCTACTATGCTTTATAATGTTTGTTACCAATTCCTGCAGAATCCGGAATACCAATAATTCCTTCTCATCGCTTAGCCGTTGGCGGTTGTCATGAAAACGGGCGCTTGCATTGATCGCACCTGATCCGTTTATTTTCTCAAATAGATCTTTTATTGCTGCTTCAAGACCGAAATTTTTTAGGGTCGGAGGCATAAGGCTGTGAGAAATATTCCTGATCAGTTGAATGCTGTCATCAATAATCTGTTTGGCGCTAAAAATAGATTGTAATTGCACAGCCGGTTCCTGGTGTATCATGTTCTCATTCAGGTAGAGACGCGCTGTAGCTAAAAGAGGACCTGCATCATCATGCAAATCGGCTGCAATACGTTGTCTCTCTTCTTCCTGAAACTGGATAGAAGCCCGCAACAACATTTGTTGCTTTTCTTCTTCCATTTTTTGAATTTGCTTATTAAATTTTATTACTCTTCTTTGGTGAAAAACCACAATAGAGACCAACGTAATTGCCATAAAAAACATTCCAAGTGTCCCTAATATCAACACACTCGAAACGCCTACAGTAGTTTGTAAAAAAAACATCAGTTTCGAAAATTAATATTTTCTGAGATAAAAATGTCCTCATCCAAATTAGGAATTCTGTCTTTTTGTTGCTCTGCTGTATCATTTAATTTCATAGTCATAGCAACACAGAGTAATATATTCTTTAAAATATTAAATGATATGTTGATAATGAAATATTGTTTTTGAAATGCAACATTCTTTGCCATGCTTTCTGCGAAAATGTAGAGAAAAAATGTACCGGAAAAATACATAAAGAAGGTTATAACTACCCAAAAATTAAAAGTCGAGTAGATGATAAAACTATTTGACTTCCTTAATTGAAAAAACAGGTAAGAAATACAAAGAAATAATACAATTATACATTCAATCCCAATTGCAAAGGAATCAAAACCTTTTCCTTTATTAAGGAAAATCAAATCTACTAAATCAAATAAAATAAAGCCCCCCCAGAAAAAAAGTACCGATTTTTTTATAAAACTTTGTGGTATTACCAAATATATAAAGTAACAAAAGAATGAATATTCAAGAACTGTAAAAGTATAGAGAAGGTAAATGATAGATTCACTTTGAATACTTTGAAGGTAATAACTCATCGCTTCATTGCCCATACAATAAAGCACATAAAATAAAATTACCCTTAGCGCCTTATTTTTACTATTGTTTTTTTTGAATAGCAAATAAAACACTAAAGGTAGTGTAGTAAATAAAAGATGGGTATATAATAATATTTTTAAAATAGCAGTTATAATTTACTTCAAATATAACTACATATTTTAAAATTTATTTCACAGGTTCCAAAAATTAATTTGTTTATTAATTTGAACCACTGCTGTTTCCATTGATCAAATCCCAATCAAGAATAACCCTGTCAGCAACGATACCATCATGTTTTTCGATGTCGCCTGCATTAGTTACTACTGAAAAATGAAGGATATCTTTGCCATCTGCATCAACACCTGTGTAAACCAAATGTTCTTCATTGTTGGAAAGGCATTTGCGGAATCTGATTCCTACACAGCCTGGTTGGCTTAATACCTGGTCCAAAATGTTACGGCCAATGAAATAACCGGGTGTTGCATCAGGATTGGCTTCCCTGAAAGCATTTACCAATTGAATTCCTTCTGATAATCCGATATCTTCACCCACTTCAGCAAGGTTCCTGGTTTCTAGTGCGTTTTTTGTCATAACTGTAAGTTTTTTGTTGTTTTTTAAAATGGTTTGCCTGAGTAATCAGAGGACTAACTTCACTTAAATAATAATTATGACCAACCGGTTATTTTTGAAACAATTGATGTATTTTTGCTGAAACGTTGTACCAACAAGTGTTTCATCGAAAACTTATCGTATTTTACCGAGTAAAAATTAAGTAATACCACGATATAAATACCGTAAAATTACTATGCAGAAAATAGTTTTTTTACGAATGTAATTTTACTTTTTTTAGAAAATGGTATGGAAAATCTGGCAATAAAGGATGCCTACATCGGGGATTTTAAGTTAAGGCTGCTACTTTTTCCTGGTATTAATTATTGAAACAGATTTGACTGCTGGCAGGGCTTTAGAATAAAATACCTTGTAACGAAATCATATAGAAAGCAAAAATATTTTACTTATTATATTTTCAAAATCTGGTTTACGGATAAATAAACAATCGAATATTTCCGGTTTGTTATAAACAGCATTAATACGGTTGCCTCGAAAAAAACGAAAAGTTTGGAAGAAAAACTACGAAAAGTAAGAAACGCAATTTTACGATGTAGCTTTTCTTTAATTTTTTAATATTTAATCGTAGAATCTGTAATATACTTTTAAAATTTTCGTTAATGTTACTATATTTACACTATATCTCTAAGTTTTAAATTCAATGTCGCTATCTACCATTATTAAATTTGCTATTGCAGACGATCATAAGATTTTCAGAGATGGAATAAAAATGGCCCTTAACCCAAGAAAGGACCTTAAATTGGTTTGGGAAGCCGAAGACGGAAAAGATCTTATGCACAAAATGACCATTAAGAAACCTGATTTGCTATTAATGGATATCCGGATGCCCGAAATAGATGGAATAAATGCCATCGAAATGCTCCGCAAAGAATATGATGATCTCCGGATTATCGTTCTGTCAATGTATGATGATCAGCAAATGATCAGCAAAATGATGGAAATGG
>JBIQMJ010000143.1:0-10959 GCA_044463445.1 Segetibacter koreensis | reverse complement strand
TCCTGATTCGCCAAATTCAATCATTTTAGGAGACGCTATTAAAAAAAATATATATTTTCTGAATGAAAAACTGCAAATAAAAGATACCATTAAAACAGCCGGCCCCGTTGTAGATATTAACTTCAATAAAAATAATATGATCGCCTGTGATATAGGAATATTGAATCCTAATAATGGTAAATATGGTAAGGCTGATATTATCAATAATGATCTGAAAGGACATACATATAAAGATTCACTCCCCTTGTTTAAGGATTTACAAAGACCTGTACAGATAACTGAAGCCGATCTTAATAATGATGGGAAACCAGATTACCTGGTTTGTGAATTTGGATATTTGACGGGCGGTTTGACCTGGTTTGAAAATGAAGGAAATAGCCATTTTAAGAAACATATTTTAAGAAATATTCCGGGAGCTATAAAAGCTTATATACAAGATTATAATCATGATGGATTACCTGATTTTTGGGTTTTATTCGCTCAGGGAGACGAAGGAATTTCTCTTTTTACCAATAAGGGAAGCGGTAATTTTGAGCAGGAACAAGTTTTAAAATTTCCACCCAGCTATGGCTCTTCCTATTTTGAATTGGATGATTTTAATAATGATGGATTTCCTGATATTTTGTACACATGTGGCGATAATGCTGATTTTTCGCCTCTTTTAAAACCTTATCATGGTGTGTATATTTTCATAAACGATAAAAGCAATCATTTTACTCAAAAATATTTTTACCCAATTGATGGATGCTATAAGGCTATTGCAAGAGATTATGATGGCGATGGCGATCTGGATATAGCAACGATTTCTTTTTTTGCAGATTATGAGAAACAGCCGGAAGAAGGGTTTGTTTATTTTGAAAATCAAGGAAATTTTAATTTTCAGCCATACTCTTTAAAAGGAACACAAGTTGGCCGGTGGCTTACCATGGATGCGGGTGATTTTAATGGCGACGGTAAAACTGATCTGATTCTGGGCAACTTTTCCATAGGTCCAAGTATGATGCAGCATAAAGTCGACTGGAAACTTGCCCCTCCCTTCCTAATTTTGAAAAATAGGGGAAAAGCAAAATAAGTTTTTGTGTTCGTTTATTATTTTGTATCTGATGATCCAGAAGAAAGCAGCGCCTCTATATCCGGATCAGCCTCCAGGTTATTCATTTGCCGCGCGATCCACGGATATCTGACCGATACGCGGCGCGATAAGGGATGAATGGTAAAGAGGTCAGGATTGGGAAGACAGGAAGCGATCATTGCTGCTTCTCTGCGGGAGAGATCTTTTGAACTTTTTTTAAAATAATATTTGGCTGCTGCTTCTACTCCAAAAATGCCAGGCCCTGTTTGCGCCACATTCAAATACATTTCCAAAATCCTTTTTTTCCCCCATAGTTGTTCGATCATAAAAGTGAAATACACTTCAAGCCCTTTTCGGAAATAACCGCCATGCTGCCAGAGGAAAACATTTTTGGCTACCTGCTGGCTGATGGTACTTGCCCCGCGCAACGATTTACTTTTCCGATTATGTTTCATGGCTTTTTGGATGCTTTTAAAATCAAACCCATTATGGTCCGGAAACAATTGGTCTTCTCCGGCCATGACTGCCAGCTTAATATTAGTGCCCATTTTATTATAATCAATATATTTTCTGTGGATTCCATTGCCTGTTATGAGACTGTCTAATTGAGTAATGGTCACAGGTGGATTGATCCATTTGCAAAATAAAATATAGAGTAGGGAAAGAAGGAATCCGTATAAAAATATTTTGAGAACCGTGCGGCCAAGCCTTCTGAACAAACCTCGTTTTCTAAAATAGGATTTTTTGGTATCCAAGGACAGAGAATTTTTTTACTATTTAAGTTTTAAATAGTGCAATGTATATTTTTTTCCCAACTTCATTGGCTTGTTGCCGGTTTTCAAAAGCAGGTAGCCGATTCCGGCGAGAGCTGCAGAGCCAATTACCAGTTGCGGGCTGGCATAGTAACGCGTATTGGGTTTGGCAAATACCCATGAAATAAGGCCTGCCGTTGTCAGTAAAGCACCGCCACCAAAAAGAGCGGCTCCAGAAGCGCCCCAGTTGAAATTTTTAGTGTTTTGTCCCAATGCAGTGATCTCTTTGTAATTCACTCCAAAATGATAAGAAGCTACTGTATCTAACAGGAAAATTCCCAGGCTGGGGGAATACACATTCCTGACATCATATTGCACCAAAAAAACAGAGTCTTTTTTTATTCCCGTTATTTCCGCTTCATAATATCTTGAAGCAGTTGAAAAATCGATCTGGCTTCCGGGGAAAAAGGATTTTACAGTTCGTTTGTGCTTTTTTAGCAAAAGCAAATCGTTCTGGGCAGCACAATAGGAGGAGGATAAAACCAGGGCGGACAAAATAAACAACAGGCGCATCATGTTAGATTTTTCTTACTAAAAACAACACTCCAAAAAGCAAGACTGTTCCGAAAATTACCAATATCAGTCCTGAAATTTTGTTAATCAAGCGGATATTTTTGACTGTTAATTTTTTTCGCAACTTGCCTGCCAGCGTTACCTTGGCAATATCAGCAGACATATTCAGGAGAAGTGCAGTCAAAAAAATAATAATACGATCCCGAACGGAATGGGAGACCGCAATAGCTGTCGCGGCAGTCAGCCAAAAAGCAATTACAGCAGGATTTAAAGTATTTAATAAAAACCCCTGTAGCGCAATTTTTGCATGGTCTCTCGTCTTTAACGGGATAGAAACTTCTTCAGGATGAATATGAACTTTTTTGAAAAAAATATAAAATATACCCATTCCTATCAGAAAGATACTTCCGGCAATTCCTATCTGCATCTTAAAATCCATAACAGTTGTTACCAGGGCTGAAAAGAGATTGCTCAACACTACCAAAAGAAAATCACTGATCCAAACACCTGTTACAAAACTAAAACCGCCGCTTCTTCCATTATTGATACTTTGCTTGATGGTTGTAAAAATTACGGGCCCCACGGAAATTACCAGTAATAATCCCATAGCGATTCCTTTAAGTATTGCTTCAATTACATCAACCATTTATAAAGCAGGAATTTTATTTTTAAAAAAGATGCTATAAAATAAAAATAAGGACAGAAACTTGATTTACTGTTTTCAGGCTCTGACTTCTTTCAGAAATTTTTGCCATTCTTCAAGAATTTTCCCTTTTAAGACTCTTGGAAATTTATGTTGGCCACCTATTTTCCCTTTTAATTTCATAAAGTTCATAAATGTCTCTTCACTTAAAATATCCACAAATATTTCCTTCAAAGCGTGATTCCTCTCTACTTCATAATCATCATTTAATTCTTTTAATTTTTTGTCTATAAGAATTTTAAGGGTTTCAGAATTTACCTTATCATCTGTACCAATGTACCATTGATGAGCAAAAAAATCGCCGTAGGGAATACCCGCAACGGCAAATTCGCTGATCGAAATATTTAATTCGTCGCTCACCAGGTTTATGGCCTTATTCATATTGTCCACGCTAAGATGCTCGCCTACCAGACTCAAAAAATGTTTGGTGCGTCCCGTAATCACAATCTCTGATTTTTCAACGTCTACGAACTGAACCGTATCTCCAATAAGATACCTCCATGTTCCGGCATTGGTGCTGATCAGAATCGCATAATTCTTTCCCTTTTCCACTTCATGCGCCATTAAGGTTTTGGGATTGACAATCATATTTCCATTCGCATCAAAATTGCTCTGATCAAAAGGAACAAATTCAAAAAATATATTATTATTGGTAGCCAGTTTCATTCCCTTTGCATTTTGCCGGTTTTGAAAAGCAAGGAAACCCTCACTGGCAAGATAGGTTTCAATGTAGGTGATGGGCTTGCCCAACAACTTATCAAAACCTTTTTTATAAGGTTGCAATGCCACCCCGCCATGAACATAAAATGCAAGGTTGGGCCATATTTCATGAATGTTATTCAAACGATATCTTTCAATCACTTTTTCCATACAAAGTTGCACCCATGCAGGAACTCCGACCAAAAAGGCAATGTCCCATTCGGGAGCTTTCTCTACAATCTCATCCAGTTTTTTAGACCAATCGGTAACTTTTGCAATCTTCTTTCCGGGTTTGTACATTCCCTGAAACCAAAACGGAATATTTTTGGCCTGAATACCACTTAAATCTCCGGCATAATAGGTGGCTGCTTTTTGCAAATGAGTGCTTCCTCCCAGCATGAGCCAGCCTTTTCCTACATATTTTTTTGGAACATTGTTGTAAGAGGCAAGGCTGATCAGTTGCCTGAAACTGGTAAGTGTGTTGGCTCTGATCAGTTCCTTGGTAATAGGAATATACTTGCTGGAAGCTTCGCTGGTACCACTGCTTAGGGCAAAAAATTTAATAAGGCCGGGCCAGCATACATCCGGTTTACCCTCGAGCGCCCTGAACCACCATTCTTTATAAATTTTCTCGTAGGTGAAAGCCGGAACCACTCTTTGAAAGTTTTTTGCAGGATGTTTGCTCAGAAGGATTTGGTCGAAAAGATATTTCTGCCCAAATTCAGTAAACCGGGCCCTTTTTAGCAATTTTTGTAAAACTTTTAATTGCTGCCTTTTAGTAGAACTTGCGGGGAGGTGCAATGCCCGGTAAAATGATTTTGGAAATTTTATATCGATAAATGCCATCCCTTGGTAAGTTGTTGACAATAACAAATTTAATGAATAGTTAATCTTCACCGGTAACAATTTTACAATTAAAGCTTACAGCAATTTAATTTTTGAAAATTTTCTGCAAAATAGCCAGCTAAAAATTTGCATAGAACCATTGTTTATAACCATTCAATAAGTATAATCTGCCAATTGCTAATTCATGAAAAAAAGGATCAGAAAAAGAATGAAATTTATTTATTGAACCCTTTACTATTTTTTTTAAAATTTAAGTTGGTCTTTCTTCAATAATTATAGTATAGTTTTTAATCAGGATTTCCCCCGCATTTTAACCTGCGGGGGATTTTTTTGGAATTTAATTGTAGCACTTTTTTTGTTATAAAGTATTCGGTAAGTTTTTTACCCGATGATTTTCAGGCTTAAAAACCTAAAATTTTTTCATGATAAAAAATTTCCGTTAATTTTAACGGCTAAGTTTGTTTTTAATATTACGTCAACTGAACCCCGGCGTTGAAATCACTGTCAATTAAACTCTAAATCTAAATGTATACTCACATCTGGAAAAAATACCTGCCCATTATCAGGATATTAATGAAAAAATCAATTAGTGAAGAGCAGGTATTGGATCTGAACCGCATTGACTTTGAACGCGCGGGTACGGGAAGAAAAGCGGGATATAAATTTAAAATTGAATTTTCAGATGGGAGAGTAGGCAATGTAATAAGCGGCTCTACACTGGCCATGCATCTTGCACAGGTAATACTGGAAGACGAATCTGCCCAGGAAATAATAAATGAAAATGATTTTGTAATAAGCTTAAATACTAAGTTTCAGCTAACCGTAAAAAATAAATCAAAAGAAATAGAGGCAGGTGACTGAATCATCATCCCAATCTGCCTTTCATTCAATTTTGCATAACCGGAAGCAGTGAGCAAATAAATACTTTTAATTCTTATTTCCGGAACGAATTGACCACCATCTAAACCTGGTGCAAAATATTCTGGTCTTTCGATGGCAATAGGGAATGCCCCATTAGGTATTCATCTACCTTTCTCGCACATTCTCTTCCTTCAGAAATGGCCCAAACTACCAGGGATTGGCCCCGGCGCATATCACCGGCCGCAAAAATTTTAGATATATTGGTATGGAATTCTTTATCTGTAGCCTTAATGTTGCCTCTTTCGTCGAGTTCCACGTCCAATTGACTTAATAATCCTTCATGTTGCGGATGCAGGAATCCCATTGCCAGCAAGGCCAGTTCACAAGGAATTTCAGTTTCGCTTCCCGGTACTTCAACAAACCGTGCAGGCTTATTTTCTTCAGTAAATTTCCATTCAAGATCTACAATTTTCAATGCCTTTAAATTACCATTTTCATCGCTCACAAATTCCTTGGTAGCTATTGCCCAATGACGGGCAGCGCCTTCTTCGTGAGAACTTGTGGTCTTGAGAATCATTGGATAAGTGGGCCACGGCATATAAGGCGTCCGGCTTCCCGGAGGCTTTGGCAATAGTTCAAATTGGGTTACTGATTTGGCCTTTTGCCGGTTGGAAGTGCCCACACAATCGCTTCCGGTGTCTCCTCCGCCAATCACCACCACATTTTTACCGGTAGCTAAAATATCTTCTGCATTTACTTCCTTATGAGAAACCCGCTTGTTCTGTTGCTTTAAAAAATCCATAGCAAAATGAATTCCTTTTAGTTCGCGGCCGGGAACACTCAGGTCTCTCGGGATCGTAGACCCTCCTGCTAAAATAATTGCATGATATTCTCTTAAAAGGTCGTTGATGCTGATATTCACTCCTACATTTGAATTGCACCTGATTTCGACACCTTCTTCAATCATAATTTTAATGCGCCGGTCAATTACCCATTTTTCCAACTTAAAATCGGGAATACCATAACGGCATAAACCTCCCGGCTCATCGTCTCTTTCAAACATTGTAACCGAATGACCTGCAGAATTTAATTGAGTGGCGGCAGCCATACCCGCTGGACCAGAGCCTATAACCGCGATTTTCTTACCGGTTCTAACCGCAGGAATCTTTGGTATCACCAGTCCTTTTTCAAATGCAATTTCGATGATATGCTTTTCTATTTCTTCAATGGTGATCGGTGGTTGGTTAATGCCTAGCACACAGGCAGATTCGCATGGTGCAGGACAAATTCTTCCTGTAAACTCAGGAAAATTGTTGGTAGAAGAAAGAATCTCATAAGCTTCCTGCCAATTTTTGCGATATACGGCGTCGTTAAATTCAGGGATCAAATTCCCAACGGGACAGCCATCATGGCAAAACGGAGTTCCACAATCCATACACCTGGCCGCCTGTTGATTCAGTTTTTCATCTGAAAACATTTCAATAAATTCCTTGTAATCCTTTACTCTTTCCTGGGGTGGCCTTTTATCGGGTAATTCTCTGGTAAATTCTAAGAATCCTGTTATTTTTCCCATTACGGTTACTATTTCTATAATTATTTATTAATATTCAATTCTTTGACTTTCATTGCTGCCTGCAATACCTTTTTATAATCTTTGGGAAACACTTTCACAAAAGATTTTATTTGATTTTCAAAATCATTTAAAATGAATTTGGCTACGGAACTTCCGGTCAAGTTAAATTGCTTAGTGATCATTTCATGCAGAAACTTTTCATCGTTGGCATCAGGCTCTTCCAGGTCAATCATCTCTTTATTGCAAAATGCATCGAAATTATGCTGAACATCATAGATGTAAGCAATTCCTCCACTCATACCGGCAGCAAAGTTTCTTCCTGCCTGACCCAAAATAATTGCATTTCCCCCGGTCATGTATTCACACCCATGATCACCAACCCCTTCCACAACCACATTGGCTCCGGAATTTCGAACACAGAAACGCTCTCCGGCTTTCCCCCGAATGAATGCTTCTCCTGAAGTGGCCCCATAAAATGCCACATTTCCAATAATTATGTTTTCTTCTGGTACGAAGCCCGCGTCTTTTGAAGGATAAACGATAATCCTTGCACCACTCAATCCCTTCCCAAAATAATCATTGGCATCTCCTTCCAGTTCCATGGTTACGCCCTTAGTGTTGAATGCAGCAAAACTTTGTCCTGCGGTACCGGTAAATTTGAAATGAATGGTATCGTCAGGTAATCCTACTCCCTTATATTTTTTGGAGATTTCGTTGGAGAGAAGCGTTCCGGTGGTTCTGTCTGTATTAATAATTTCAAATGCCCCTTTAACCTTCTTCCCGTTTGCCAGGGCAGGTTCTGCTATTTTTAATAATTTCCAATCCAATATTGAGCCTAAACCATGATCCTGTTCTTCAGTTCTATACAAACCTACATATTTGGAAGAAGGTTCTTTATATAATATTGGCGACAAGTCGATATTCCTGAATTTCCAATGGTCCACATTTTCCCTTTTTTCAAGATAATCTACCTGGCCCACCATTTCGTTAACAGTTTTGAAGCCCAGTTCAGCCATTATTTCTCTTAATTCTTCGGTAAGAAATTTAAAAAGATTCACTACGTGATCGGCATCGCCCGTAAAGCGTTTGCGCAATTCAGGATTTTGAGTGGCAACCCCAACCGGGCAGGTATTCAAATGGCATTTACGCATCATGATGCAACCTTCCACTATTAATGCGGCGGTAGCTACCCCCCATTCTTCGGCTCCCAATAAAGTGGCAATGGCTATGTCTCTTCCCGTTTTCAACTGTCCGTCTGTCTGCACCACTACGCGGCTGCGTAATTTATTTTTTACGAGTGTCTGATGGGTTTCTGCCAGGCCTAATTCCCAAGGCAAACCTGCGTGCTTGATAGAACTCATGGGTGAAGCACCTGTTCCGCCATCATGCCCTGAAATTAAAACTACATCTGCTTTTGCCTTGGTAACGCCTGCGGCAATTGTACCTACACCGGCTTTAGAAACGAGCTTAACATTGATACGGGCATTCCTGTTCGCATTTTTTAAATCGAAAATCAATTGTGCCAGGTCTTCGATAGAATAAATATCATGGTGTGGCGGTGGCGAAATAAGTCCCACGCCTGGAGTGGCATGTCTTACTCTCCCGATCCAATCGTCCACTTTATATCCGGGTAATTGGCCTCCTTCTCCGGGCTTTGCGCCCTGTGCCATTTTTATTTGAAGTTCATCTGCTTCAGTAAGATACCAGCTTGTAACCCCAAACCTTGCGGAGGCTACCTGCTTTATAGAACTTCTCATTGAATCTCCATTCGCAAGCCTTTGATAACGTGCCTCATCTTCTCCTCCTTCGCCGGTATTACTTTTTCCACCAAGACGGTTCATTGCAATTGCCAAAGTGGTATGAGCTTCCCAAGAGATACTTCCAAAAGACATCGCTCCGGTGGCAAATCTTTTATAGATATTTTCGGCAGGTTCTACTTCGTCAATAGAAATCGAAGGACGGTTCTTTTTAAACTGGAACAGGCTTCTAAGCGTTACTGCTTTTTCGCTTTGTTCATTTACAGCCTTCGAATATTTCTTAAAGATTTTGTAATCATTCATTCTTGTTGAATGCTGAAGCAAATGAATGGTTATGGGATTGAACAAATGGAATTCTCCTCTCCGCTTCCATTTATAAAGGCCACCCACAGTGAGCCGATCGAATGAAATATCTTTTTTGCTGAATGAGAAAGCATGTTTAACCAAAGTTTCTTTGGCTATTTCATCCAGCCCCATTCCTTCGATTCTTGAAGTAGCTCCTATAAAGTATTTGTCAATTACAGATTTGTTAATGCCTAATATTTCAAAGATTTGGGCTCCCTGATAAGACTGGAATGTAGAGATCCCCATCTTTGAAAAAACTTTCAGCAATCCATTATTGATAGCTGTTTTATAATTTTTCTTCAGGGCATTTGAATCAAGCTCATTTCCCAGTTTTCCCTGGATTCTTAAATCACGAATAGTAGAAAGCGCCAGGTAAGGATTGATAGCTGTAGCGCCAAATGCAATAAGACAGGCAAAATGATGAACTTCCCATACATCGCCGGCTTCAATGATCAGGCCCACCTGTCCGCGTAAGCCCTTCTTAATAAGATGATGATGAACTGCGGAGCACGCCAGTAAAGACGGAATAGCCGCATGTTCTGAATCAATTGCCCTGTCAGATAGAATCAAAACCTCAAAGCCATCCTCAACGGCCTCAGCAGCGTAACGGCATAAACGCTCAATTCCCCGCTGAAGAGAACCGGGCTTCCCGTCTGCCATAAAATAAGTTTGCAGAGTATGGGCCTGGAATATTCCGGTATCAATACTCCTGATTTTTTCCAGCTCTGTATTGGAAAGTACAGGATGTTTTAGTGCAACGGTATGGCAAGACAATGGATCATCTTCCAGTAAATTTCCATTATTGCCCACAAAGGTAGCCAATGACATCACTAATCTTTCCCTGATAGGATCAATGGGAGGATTGGTAACCTGTGCGAAAAGTTGCTTGAAATAACTGCTTAAATGTTGCGGTTCATTACTTAATATTGCCAATGGGACATCATTACCCATAGAACCGATAGGCTCTTTCCCGGTTAGGGCCATTGGAGAAATAATAAGCTCAAGATCTTCTGTTGAATATCCAAAGGCTTTTTGATATTTGAAGATCTGATCATGCTCAAGATGAGTGAACATCACACGGGGTGCCGGCAATTCCTCGAGCCGTATCTTATATTTGTTCAACCATTCAGCATAAGGTTTTTGGGAGCATATTTTTTGTTTGATTTCTTCATCACTTATAATTCTGCCTTCTTCCATGTCAACCACAAACATTTTTCCGGGTTGCAACCGCCCTTTTTCTTTAATTAGTTTAGGATCAACAGGAAGAACACCGGTTTCAGAAGCCATTATTACTCTGTCATCCGTAGTGATGCAATACCTTGAAGGGCGAAGTCCATTCCTGTCTAAAGTAGCACCGATTATTTTCCCGTCAGTAAATGAAATGGAGGCCGGACCATCCCATGGCTCCATAAAAGATGCATGAAATTCGTAAAAAGCCTTTTTGACCGGGTCCATTTGCTCGTTACCGTCCCAGGCTTCCGGAATCAACATCATCATTACATGAGGAAGGGAACGCCCACATAAATGAAGTAGTTCAATCATATTATCAAGGCATGCTGAATCGGATTGCCCCTGCTCCACCACCGGCAAAAGCATTTCCATTTCTTCATTAGAAAAAAATTGTGAGATAAAACTTTTTTCGCTGGTGCGTAACCAGTTTAGGTTTCCCTGCAAAGTATTGATCTCTCCATTGTGTGCTATATATCTGAATGGCTGTGCCAGTTTCCATGAGGGGAAAGTATTGGTAGCAAACCGGGAATGGATCAAACCAAATGCAG
>JBIQMJ010000142.1:0-10999 GCA_044463445.1 Segetibacter koreensis | reverse complement strand
TAACAATTTCTAAGGGTGGTCTGGATTATTATCCGAGCAATTCCAAAAAGACGATCTCAATTAGCTGGTCTAAGTTTGACAAAATGATGAAGGGAGTTTGAGAATAGGCCTTGGTCGGTCCCGGTCTCTAATAGTGAAAATTACAACCGCGGTACACAATAAATGAAAAAATATTTTACTTTAAACAAATTTCAAAAATGGAATTTAAGCCATGCGGCAAGTAGCCTTAGACGCAAACTAACAAGCCAGAAAAAGAGGAAAGTAAGGTTAAAAAAAGAAATTGGCGTAAAAAAAGGAAAACAAAAAAAACACAAAGAAAGAAAAAAATTTATAACCAAGGCTGCACCTGCAAATTTTTCCTTTATTCAAAATACTGAACAGGTTTTAAACTTTTTGGATGAGTTAAGAACGCTTTTTGACAACCGTAAGAACGTATTAATCGATCTTCGAAATATAACAACGCTTACTAACGATACTATAGTGTTGCTTTCTGCTTTTGTAAATAATTCTAGTATTTTAAATGGTGTAGAAATCAGAGGTAATTATCCAGATGATAGTAGGTTGCGAAAAATATTTATTGAAAGTGGAGTTTTTGGTAATGCATCTGACCAAAAAGGTCGCAAAAATTATATATTAACAAGAAAAAATAAAAAGGCGGAAGGTGGAATTGCTGCTGAACTAATTAAGAGAGCTTCAAAAGAAGTTTTCGGAGAAGAGGGCCGTTGCCCAGGTGTGTATAAGGCACTTATGGAATGTATGGCAAATACTTGCTATCATGCGAAACCAAAGCAAATTGCTAAAGAAACATGGTGGCTCACTGTTTATCATGAGCCAAATAGTAATCATGTTTGTTTTGCTTTTATCGATTTAGGAGTTGGTATATTCAAATCTTCGAAAATGAATGATTTTAAAGCAAAAGCCGCATCCATGCTTGGCTTATCCGATAATATTGATATTTTAAAAGAGATACTTTCAGGTCGTAAATTGTCCAGCACAAAAATTCCTTACCGAGGAAAGGGCTTACCTATAATCTATAAGGGCTTAGAACGAAACTATTATAGTAATTTGAAACTAATTTCAAACGATGTGAAAGCGGATTTAGCAAAAAATCAATTTTCGAAAATAAAAAACGAATTTAGCGGTACGTTCCTTTATTTTGAACTTAATACTACAAATAGATGGATAAAATAGTACTTAAAATATCAACAGAATACACAACAACCCCTGGGGTTCGAGAAGAAATTGAAGGTGATTTTCCTGGAGAAGAGTTTTTGGAGAAACTGCTTTATCCAAAATTTAAACATGCATTGGAAGAAAAGAAAAAACTATTCGTTGACTTAGATGATACCGCAGGATACGCAACTTCTTTTCTAGAAGCAGCGTTTGGAGGCTTGGCGAGAATTTATAAAAACCCCGATATCATTTTAAAGAATATTGAATTTAAGTCCGAGGATGATCCTTTTTTAGAGGATGACGTTATTGAATACATTAAAGATGCAAATAATAATTGATGAAATATTTGGTTGGTGTTTTACTTCTGCTTATTGGAATTGCTTTGGGATTAGGTATTGATCACTATTATCCCATTTTTAAATTCGAAGAAAAAATTAATCTAATTGATTTATGCACTTTACTTGTTACAATATTTTTGGCTGTGTATATTCCAATGTTTCTTGAAAAAAACATGCATAACAAGCGTTATGAAAAAGATGTAACTATTAGACGGATTGAAGCCTTGCAATTAAATTTAAAACAAGTAGATAAAACTGTTACTGAATGTGTTCAAAAAAATGCAGTTTCAAATGCAAACGCTTATTTGATAATTAATTACTTTACTAATATTTCTAATGAGCTTGATACCTTAATTACTTTTGTAGAGCATTGCCACAAAAAGAAATTTGCTGATAATTTAAATGCAATTAATCAATTGCGACATCAATACCGAACTGCGGTGACTGGTGGCAACTTTCAAAAAAAGGATTTCAAGTATTCTGCTCTTGCCAAGAAAGAAGAGGAATTAATCTATCACAAATTGGATAAAGAGCTGTGCATGTTGATTTTTAAAATAACTGAAGTATAATTAGTAAAGCGAAATGCGCCATCGCAATACTTCGCTTCTTCAAAATCGTAACGTTAAATGATATGCAAGAATCACGGTTTTTAATTACGGTTGGATTGAACGATTATGAATTAAGTCCATTATCTTATTGCGTAAAAGATTCCGAAGATTTAATTGGATGTATGCAGACTTATTGCAAGGTAGAACCAGTTAATACATTTTCTATTGTTAGCGATTTTAATCAACCAAATCCTTATCCGTATGAAAGCTTTTTGCAAATTCATTCAAGAATTGAAGCTAAGTTTATAGGCAAACAAGATTCAATATTTTTTTACTTTTCAGGCCACGGTGTAAAAGCGAATAACAGTACATCTATTCTTTTTAAAGATAAAGTCGTCGAACTTCAAGAATTATTTGCTTTATTTTCATCTTTAAGGCCAAAATTTATTTTCTTCTTAATTGACTCTTGCTATTCAGGTGTCGGCATTAAAGATGAAATCGCAAAATCTAGTAACGAAGTGAACTTTGTACAACATCTAAATTTAGCTTCTGGATATAATCTTATTTGCGCCTCTGCGAAGGATGCCCCTGCGAAGGAATCATCCGATACAAAAAATGGTAGATTGACCCGTCTATTTATTGATGTTATAGCAAATAAAATAAATTATACAGAAGGAATCTTAAGTCTTACTAAAGTGTTTGAATTAATTGATAGAGCTTTTAAAGACAATCCAGAATTTCGTCAATTTCCTTTTGCTCAAACTAAAGGATTGAGTACTTACCCAATTTCATTTCAAGAAGACGAAGAAAATGTGTCTTATTTTTCCACACATTATATAAATGAAGTAGAAGATTATGATTGGGATTATTTCAAAAACGCTTTGGCTGATTATTGTACTATAAAAAAAGGGACAATAAATGAATTTACTCGGTTGCTTAGAGAGATATTACGCAATTGTAAAAAATGGAGTAATGCAAGCTTTATAAAAGTTGAGATAAGTAAAAATGCGGTTTCGATTATTGATAATTCGGGAAGGTATTTTGATATATTTAATCCCCCAGAAGCGACGAGACTTAGAGGTGGTGGCTTAACGGCGAAAGTTTTTAAAACCCATTATAATAAAGAATTTACTTTTAAATTTGACATAAGAGAGGGTGAAACCATTCAAATTTTCAAATTTATTGATTTGCCTTTTACAAAGGAGGCCTGCAGTTTAGTAGTTAAGAATATTTTTGAACTCAGGGAATTTCAAAAGGGGAGGACAATCGAGATTCCAGATAAATGTGAAGATTATTCAATTTTTATACCGCAAGGTTTTTTAGATTTGAGTACCATTTATGTTTTTATAAAGTCAGCAATTTTAAGTTCCCAGAAGTTTAATAAAAAGATAAATATAACAATTGATAATACTGATAAACTTAAAGAAATTATAATTGAAAGTATGGAAAGGTTTAAAGAATTGGGAGAACATAAGGTCATAGTTATGTAGAGCGAAGCAGCATGCTCACGCAGGCCTCCCGGGCTGTGACTGCTTGTCGCTTGTGCTATTTTTGATTAAACTTTAATTTTTACACATTTTTATAATTGAAAATTAAGTAACGCTCATGCACAGGTTTGGAAACCTGCGCATGAGAGGAACCAATATGCAAAAACACTTAAAGGGGAAATTGATTTTCAGGGTGGATAATAAAAAGTACCATCTGAATTTTGAAAGATATTATATGAGCCTTGCAATTTATAAGTTTCTAACCCTCTCTCCCCGGTTCGTGGCACACGAAACGATATTTTTTAATTTTAAATCCGGATAGTAGATTGTGGTATGCAAATTCAAAGAAAATCCCCCGCTATTCTGAAAATGTAAAAATAATAAAAGAGTCGCTGTCCTGAGTTTGCAACTCAGGACAAATTGGAATAGATTCATTACAATTCGGTTGAAGCCGGAACTGTAGAAAAGGAAGAAGAGTATGTTTATAGTAGCGCAAGGGATTATTGTATGGAAAGCAATACGGATTATTAAAATTGAATTTTTGATATAATTAAGAAGTCCTGAGTTGCAAACTCGGTGCAGCAGCTACTTTTCTATGTTTGGTATTATTAAATCTAACGACAGCGGGGGATTATACTTGCACTACAAACTAAAATTAATTCAGTTATGGAATTCGCGAAGGAATTATTTTCTAACTATGCTCAAAAATTAAAAAAAGAACTTTCCTTGTTGGAATACTTTCAATTGCCACAATACCAAAAATGGACTATTAACTGGCAACAAATTAGCGACATTAAAGAGTCAACTAAAAAAAATAAATGGAATAGCCTTCCGGTTTATGAACAGCTACTGAAACATAAAAATAATCCAGCGATATATTATTTTATGGTTCCTAAGAAATATTCAAGTCATTTGTACGAATTATTCACAAAAAGCAAAAGCGAATCTTCAAGAATAAGAATTGAAAAAGGAGTTGGTGCTAAGGAATTTAATAGTATTAGCCATGTTCCAAAGGTATTTCGTGAAAGCAATTGTATCTATGTCGGAAGCAGAAAGAAAAATATTAATGAAAGATTTAAGCAACATTTGGGTTTTGGTTCCGGAAGAACAGGAGCATTGCATATGGCTTCAGTTTTTGCTTTAGAAAAGTCACTTCCTGAAATAACTTTTTATTATCATATTCTTGATGACAAATATATTAATGTTACTGAGCATATTGAATTAGTAGTTCAAAATAAGTTGAAACCCTTTATTGGAAAAAATATCCTTGGCGATTGATTATACAATGTTAGGAACACAGAATTTCGTTATTGCATGAGCCTTAAAAGAGCTTACTTAAAATGTCATTTCAAAAACTTTCTATCATGTCAAACAAATTAAAATCTTTTTGGAAAGAGTTAAATAGGGACGGAAAATATCCAAATGAGAAAGAATGGTTTAGCGCAATTGCTTACCGCTTGATGAATGATCTATGTCTTAATGTAGGTAAGAATCGTTATAGAATTACTGAGTGCGAATTTTATTATTTAGACAGGGATGAGCATGAAGATCCTTATGTCCATGGAGAGCCACAACAGATGACCACCGGACAACTTTACTACAACAGAGCCGGTGGTCTTGATATAACATTTGGGCAAGAAGCACATCCGACGTTTGGAGGTATTTTGATCAGGGGAATCAGAAATTTAGAAACCAATGAATACATCAATAAAATCACCGAAATTGTTTCAGAAGTATTTGTTGCGTTAGGGAACATTGTTGAGGGAAAAAGCTGTATTTATCTTGGTGAAATTGAGGAAGGGAAATTGAAAATCGAAAAACCAGTCGAATCAACAAGAGTAGGTTTAAGGAAAAAGGAAGAAGATAACGAAAACTATTTTGAAAAACCATACCGATTTATTGTAGAACTAGTTCCTGAACATAAATTCAAAGACAAAGAAAAGGTTGTTAGGGATTTACTTCGGGACGATCCTGATTTTCAGGAGAAAGCTAAGAAAATATTATCTTACTATCCAACAAAATAAATGATCCCCGATTATCAAACTAACTTCCTTTACCTCGCTGATACTTTACCAAGAAAGTACCCCGCGTTTTATGCGCGTTTTGAAAAAGTATTGAATCATTGTGGCATTCATTTTCAGTTGTTGCCGGGAACAAAAGATGTGTGGGCAGTGGATTATATGCCGGTGCAGCTGAGGCAGGATAGGTTTGTAAAGTTTGTGTATAATCCTTCTTATCTGCAATCAAAGAAACAATTGAAAACCATTTCGGATGTGGATGCTATTTGTGGACAAACAGGATTTGAACCGCTTAGATCCAGTGTTGTATTGGATGGAGGAAACGTAACAAAATCGCGGACAAAAGTGATCATGACCGAAAGGATCTTTTCGGATAATCCACAATATGATCGGCAAGCGTTGCTGAAGGAACTGCAAGGGCTTTTTGAAGTGGAAGACATTTTTATTCTTCCACAACAGCCACATGATTTTACCGGACATGCTGATGGTATGATCCGGTTTGTTGACGAGCAAACCGTGTTAGTAAACGATTATCAAAAAGAGGAAAAACTCTTCATAAAAGAATTTGAAGAGGCAATAAAGAAAACCGGGCTTGACGTAATTCGTATTCCGTACAATCCCTACCACAACAAAAGTTACACCCAGGATAACGGTGATTATATAAATTTTCTGTTGATGGAAAATGCCGTTATCATTCCTACATTTGGAATTGCAGAGGATGAAATAGTGATGCGAAAGTTTGAGCAGATCTTTAAAGGAAAAACCATTGCCACGGTTGAGGCCAATGAACTAGCGAATGACGGAGGCATTCTGAACTGCATTTCCTGGAACATTTTAAAATAACAATCATGCATTCACCTAATTACAAAGTAAGCCTTACAGAGGCACTGAAAACATTGGTGAAATGTAACGAAATTATTTATGATTCCCTGATCCATATCGAAACGCAGGGTAAATTAAAAGATTGGAATGATTCTGTACCCGTCGGAGAGATACACCAATTTGACTTTCCTGCTGTTGTTGGCGTCCCCGCCAACAATATAAATTCTTTTCCCCAACTATTCCTCGTTTGCAACGACAACGGGCCAATGGTTCATTAATGGTAAATGTTCTGCTACACTGCCAAATCTATTTCACAAATTATCGTTCAGGCCGCCACAAGGCAAGCGTCCCGACCGGGATGCAGAAATAAAAAGCCGGGTAAAATTTGTTTACGCCACATGGGAAATAAATTAAAACCTTTACTGGCACTGAAATACAAAGCGATTGATGATGTGAAGAAGGAACTTGGAGATATCGCTAATCCGAAGTAAATTTATTGGATTTCAGGAGTATTTGTATGAGTGAAAGGTGGAGTGATGACTTTTAATTTTCGTTGCTAAAAATGAAATGGAAATATTATAGTTTAATTAGTCTGGTAATTGCATTATTTATTTTTATAGGTATCCAAAACAAAATTCAAAAAAATGACTTGAAATCACATGGTATTATTGTGAATGTAAGAATAGTTGAGTTTATTTCTGGCAAAAGCGGATATGGCAGTTATACCTGTGAATTTGTCTATAAAGGAGTCAAAAAGAAGTTGACCAGTTCATCTAACATCACTAGTCATTTTACATATTATATAGGTGAAATGTTTCCCGCAATATATTCTGAGAAATATGAAGTTCTTAGAATTTTAATGATAGGTAAAGATTTTGAGGAATTTGGTTTGAAATTTCCGGACAGCTTATTAAACCGCCCCTATCCATTCCCTCATTAACCTGAAAAACGATGGCTAACATTAAGAAGAATAGATAGAAGGCACGAACCAACGACGATATAGGTTGGGACGGCCAGCAACATTGGTTTCAGACTTTTCCTGATTCAGTGCGTGTCCATAGCAAAGGCGGCTACCTTGGTCTTTCGTCCACACAGGGGTTACAGCTATTTATGCAGTACTTTGATAATGGCTTGTTGCTGGTAGCTATGTTTAATGGCGAAGACAATCATGGACTGGAAAACGGCATTAATACTGCCTATAGAAATTCCTGGAAATAAGGTTCTTTTTTCCTGGCAACGTTTTTTTCTAAATATTTTTCTATCTACCGAAAAGATCGTGTGGACGTTGCGCCCGGAAGATCCATTAGGAATCAAACTGGTTAAACCAGGAATTCATCATTTACGCAACGTCCCGATGGGCATAAACTCAATTTGAAAATAGATGACGGAGACATTGCTGAGAAAGTAGATGTTGAAGTTAATTTTATATAAGGAGTTGCCAACCTTCTAAAGGTTGGTAACTCTGAGCATCCATCAGTGATCCAGCTTCTTCGGCAATAAAGCATTTTTTATATCTCCCTCAGAAATGAAAAGCGTATCCGCTTGCCGTGACGACCACAGCTTGCCCGAAAAGGTAGCGTCAAAGTGAGTGTCGGTAACATTAGTAACAGTAAGTTGCAGCGTAGATCCGTTGGAGGCTGAATCTACGTTGTCAGGCTGGCTGCCGAAATATATTGAATTCTCCTTTTTATAAACCATTGCAGGAATATCCATTGTCATTCCCGCCTGTAGCGGGTAGCTGGCCATAGCAGAATATAGGCTCACCCGGTATGCGAAAAAGGTAAACCCGTACGCCTGCAGGTTGTTCCTGTAAACACAACCATCCGTATTAAAATCATAATCCGAATAAGAGACCGTGTCTTGGTTGACAATAAAGCTTACCGTTGTTCGCGGCCCGGTTGGCTTATAAAAGGTCCAGTCATCAGCACCGGTAAGCACTTTAAATCCATATTCCTTATCAGGGCAACTAACCGCAGTGATTTCCACCGACGATACATCCCAGCTTCCCTCTACTATGGGTGTGGAATCATTGCCGGTAGAATCCGTATGGCCTGAATAATCCAATGTGTTTATATAGTTATCGCCGCCCCACGACACCATTTTCCTGTAACCCGCGGGGATCATTACCGGGATATTTTTTTGCTGCCCGTCTGCCAGGTGAAAAGTGACGGTTACATTGATTGGCGCATTGATTACATTATTATACCTTAACTGCACATAGCTGCCCGGATAAATCGCATTGATCTCAATAGTAGTATTTCCCTGCTGAATCCTGTTCGCAGATGGCAAAGCCTCTTTTTTACAATTTGAGAATAGAATGGCTATCAACAGGATAGCCGCAAAAAATGGGAGGGTGTTACGAAGTGTTTTCATTAGGTAGTTAGCTTTAAAAAAGAACGGCGAAATTAATAAAATATTTTAGAGAAAAAAGAGTGAGGCTTTCATGAATTATTATTCACAAGCAGAACAGTATTTTCATTTACGCAATGTCCCGATGGGAATAAACTCAATTTGAAAATAGATGACGGAGACATTGCTGAGAAAGTAGTGTCCGCACGAACCGAAAACAAAACAGACACGCATTATAATCCCTGTGCAGAACATTGGCAGTTAGCGAAAGAACCGGCAGATTATTTTTTTTCATCTGCAAAATATTATGAAACAGGTGTAAAGGAGAGACTGTAAAATAACCTCCTCCGAGGTTCGTGTCCTTTAGATTTGTATTCTCAAAATTAATGCTTTTTATCAATCGGTGGATGAGGATCATTTCCGTAGCTATCTTTGTCTCTTATTTTTCCATCCCGGCCATGAATAACTATTTCGGACTTGTTATTTCTTGCTATCTCTCTTGCAACTGTAATAGCATCTTTTTGCGTTTCAGTAATGACCGTAAATCTTTTGCTGCCTTCTCTTTTAACAGCCCAGCCATTGCCTAATGGAACAACATGCTGATTTCTCTTAGCCATGATTAATTTTAAATTTTATAAAATGCTTTGAATAATTGATTTAATCGCAATAATATTTTCTGTTGCTTCCTTCTTTAGAATCTTATTAATTCTATACCTCATTTCAGGACTCCAAGTTACTACTAAATTCCATTCTCTCAAAAGGGTTAACTTAACGTTATATTCTGCACCGGAATAGAAAAGCAATTTGTTCAATTCATGATGTTTAATATCTCTTATTTGGGTTATTGCTCCCGCTAACAGCGGTTGACTTTTTACACTATTTTGGTAATAAGTAAACTCGGATTTATTTTCAGGAAATCCTTTTACAAACTTGAAGATTTTACAGATTTTTAGCTTCAATGATATCTCAAGAGCATATCCTGCTAAATAAACTGCAGATGAGTAACGGTTACTAGCAATAAGAACATCCGTATCCTTTAATTTCTGTGTAATAAGAATTCGTAAGATTTTTTTGCCAATCATTGAATTTATAAAGCAGTTAGATAAATCGTAGGTTTATTTCTTTTTGATCAACTTCTCCAACCGTTCCATCATCTCATCTTTCTCCTTCAGCATTCTTTCATACAAAGCAATCTTTTCTTCATGCAGCTGGACTATTTTATCAATAGGATTGAATTGACACTTATATTGCTCAGCGTAGGCCACTGCCTCATCATGAAAAGTGTTGGAAATAATATTGATAGCAGAATCCTCATCAAAATTCTGTATCGCTTCAGCGGGTATTTTTAATGCAGCAGCTACTTGCTGCAAAACAGGATCATCAATTGTTTCCTTTTGTTCCAGGAGGGAGATCTTTTGCTGGTTCCAGTCGTCGCCAAGGTCTGCGGCCAGTGCATCTTGCTTAATGCCCAGCATTTCGCGAAAGCGCTTTACGTTGCGCCCTTCATGTATTTTTTTGGTAGGGGTTTCACTCATCATAAGCAAATTTAAATTATTCAGTGTGGATTTATTTAGGAATAAAGTTATGTAAAAAACAGGGCAAAAGCGGTAAAATACAAAATGAAAATGTTGGATACAGAGGAGGAAATGTGAAAATTAGCAAATGTGAAAATTCTCCAAGGCCGTGTCTCTCCTCCAGGCCTTGCAGGTAAGCAGGACACGGCCGGTTTATGTAGGATAAAGTTGTTAATTTAGAAGATAGCAGTAAGAACTCAGACAGAACAAACTGAAGACTTTATTTTATAACATTCACCTGTTGCCAATCGCTATCTATTCCGGTTCGTGGACACGAACCAGGGAGAGGTGCTATAATCGTTCGCCATAATACTTGCTGAGGACGCACAAATCTCTGCAATTATGGTTCCTGAGACGAACCAAAGCAGTCGGCAACAGGGCTTCGCAAAATGTTTAGATGGAATCTTTTGGCATCCTTTTCATCTTCTTATCGCCCATCTTCATGGTGCTCACTTTTCCATTCATATACACACACTCGCCGTTTTTCAACATCATAGTTTTTCCGGACTTCATTTTTACGGTTCCGTTCGTCATAACCATTGTGCCGTTGCTCATTGTCATATCCGAGGTCATCGGCATCATTTGATTGTTTTTCAACACCATCATTTTACCGTCTTTCATCATTACTCCATTCTTTTCTTTCATCGATTTCATGTGGCCCATCTTGTTGTTCATACTGTCCATTTGGGC
>JBIQMJ010000141.1:0-11054 GCA_044463445.1 Segetibacter koreensis | reverse complement strand
ATATTCATGAGCCTTTATAGATTTTACTATATCGGTTGGCAGGGCTTATTAAAAAAGGAGACAATAAGAATTAATAGAATTGTTTTTCATAGCAGTTGTCTATTGAAATTTTAATTAAAGATTGATCTCTAATCTTTCAAGACAATTATATTTTCAATTATGTTGCATTGAGATAAGATTTTTTTAGGACAAGACAAATATGAAGTTTTCAAAAAACTATTTAACATTTATAATCACCATTTTTTTTATCTTATAATTAAATTTGACCAACTTTACAAATCATGTTGGAAGTAAATGCCATAAATCCCGAATTCGAAGCCGAAAAAAACAGGAAGGCTTTTTTTTATACCGCAATTGTTTGCGGGATATTTTTACTATTCGCCATATTTTATACATGGCCCATGATGATTCCTCCCAAGCCTGTAGTCATGGATTTGATTGATGTGAACCTGGGCAACGAGGTAGAAGGAATGGGTGATGTGCAACCGCTGGTAAAAGGCGAAAGAGCGCCCGATAATCAAAGCGTGGCCTCCCATCAATCTGCACGAAAAGTGAACGAAGAGCCTTCCCAAAATATTCCGGCAGAAGAAAGTGACGATAAAGAAGCGGCGCCGGTGGTAAAGACCGAGAAGAAAAATGAAACCGCCAAAATTGAAAATAAAGAAAGCTCAACAAAGGCTTCAAAAAATATTCATCCTTCGCCGGTGGTAAATCCCAACCCCGCTCCGCGAAAACCTAAAATTCCTTTATACAAAGGCGGAACAGGAACAGGAGGCAATGGCGCCACAGAAGATAACGGTTACCGTAACCAGGGTTATAAGCCCGGTAATGGCGACGCCGGAAGCCCCGATGGAAGTCCTGATGCTTATGGAAATTCTCCTGGCGGAAGAAGTGGTTTCAGCGTGGTCCGTGGGTTATCGGGGCGGCGCCCCATTCATTTCCCCAATATGCAGGGCGATTTTAATGAGAATGCCAAAGTATATGTGGACATCAAGGTGAATGCAGCCGGAACCGTTACCAGCGCAGTAGTTGCCAAAGGAACCACTACTTCCAATTCACAATTACGCAGTATAGCTATTGAAAAAGCCAAACAATTAAAATTCCCTGCTTCACAAAATGATATAGAAAGCGGAACGATACTTTTTAATTTTGTTTTGAAAAGTTAGTAATTTTTCAAAAAAATATTTTCAGTTTTACCTACCTATTTTTTCATCAATTAGAAAATTTTTTCTAAGCAGAAATTAGATAGAAATTTAACCCGAATGTATCATTTGGCATAATTATAGTAAATCAATAAATTTTTACAGTTTTTGTTTTAGGCTATTTTATTTTTTGTATTGATTAGCTGTTAATTTGATCACTCTTTGCGGCTAAAAATTCTCCGGACCAAATTCACTAAAATTTTTTGGTGACCATAAAAGTGGAGGGAAAAATTGAAAATAAAAATCTTCTTTTTTTCTTTGTTTACTGTCTTAATGTAAATTGTGCATTCATTAATATGTCACAATATATTCCTGAAATAAGAACTGTTAATGTAATTAGATACATAACGCCTTTGCGTGAAGGCGGCTCCCTGCCTGCTATCGCGGAAGCCGATGATGAGTTTCTGTATGTGATAAAATTCAGCGGCGCAGGGCAAGGAAAGAAAGCATTGGTTGCTGAATTCATTGGCGCTGAAATCGCACGGGCGCTGGGTTTGAAAGTTCCGGAAATTATTTTTGCCAATTTAGATCCGGCATTTGGCCGCACAGAACCGGATGAAGAAATACAGGATTTATTGAAAGCCAGCGTGGGACTTAATTTGGGGTTTCATTATTTGTCTGGCTCTATCACTTATGATCCGGCAGTTTCAAAAATTGATCCCAAACTGGCTTCGCAGATTGTATGGATAGATTGCCTTCTTACCAATGTGGACCGCACGCCGAAAAATACCAACATGCTTATCTGGTATAAAGAATTGTGGCTGATAGATTTTGGCGCTTCATTGTATTTTCATCATTCATGGCACAACTGGAAAGCACAGGCCGAAAAGCCTTTTGTGCTGGTGAAAGATCATGTGTTGCTGCCGCAGGCTTCTGAGCTGGATTTGACCAATATTGAATACAAAAAAATTCTTTCAAAAGAAGCTATTGAAAATATTGTTGCTGCAATTCCGGAAGAATGGCTACAGGACGAAACTACTTTTGAATCAATAGAAAAACATCGCCAGGCCTACGTTGATTTTTTATCAATCAGGATCGCACATTCAGAAACTTTTGTAAACGAAGCAAAGCATGCAAGAGAATCTATTATTTGAATATGCCGTTATCAGGATAGTGCCGCGCGTGGAACGCGAAGAGTTCATGAACGTTGGTGTGATCTTGTATTGCCCTGAACAAAAATTTCTGAAAACCAAATATCATCTCGATAAAAAATGCATTGCTCATTTTTGTGATCAACTTGACATGGATGACCTGGAAGCACATTTAAAAAGTTTCGAACAGATCAGCCTTGGCGATAAAAACGCCGGCCCTATCGCCCGGCTTCCAATAGCTGAAAGATTTCGTTGGCTGACGGCCACAAGAAGTACGATTGTACAAACATCCAAAGTTCATCCAGGCTTTTGTGATGATGGAGAAAAAAAGCTCAATAAACTTTTTGAACAGTTGGTGTTATGATTTAGCGGTTAGCTTTTAGCATTAGACCATAACATTGCGTTGCAATTTCCAGTTCTTCATCTGTAGGAATAACAAGAATTTTTACACGCGATGCTGCGGCATTGATTTCATGTAAATTTTTTAAGTGCAGATTATTTTTTTCTTCATCCAACTGAATACCGAGATATTCGAGATCAGAAGTGCAAAGAGAACGCATCCTCCGGTCGTTCTCTCCTACTCCACCCGTAAAAACAATGGCATCCAAACCATTGAGCGCTGCGGTATAAGCACCAATATATTTTTTGATCCGGTAAGCATACATATTATAAGCAAGCAATGCCTGTTTATCGCCGCTTTCTATTTTTGCAATGATATCCCGCATATCATTGAGCCCCGTTAATCCTATCATTCCGCTGTTATAATTCAATATGTCTTTCACTTTTTCCACTTCATACCCTAATTGATTGACGAGATAAAAAATTACCGATTGGTCTATATCTCCTGCGCGCGTTCCCATTATCAAACCATTCATCGGGCCAAAACCCATGCTGGTATCAACTGATTGTCCATTCTTAACAGCCGTCATACTACAGCCATTTCCCAAATGAATAGTGATAATTTTTGAGTTATCTTTTTGAAGATACTGAATCGCCTTTTCACTTACATATTTATGGCTGGTACCATGAAAACCATACACGCGAATTCTATCTTCTTTATAAAATTTTAATGGAATGGCGTAACGATACGCTTCCGGTGGCAGGGTTTGATGAAAAGCAGTGTCAAACACCGCGATCTGTACAGCTTTGCTGAATAATTTTTCCGCCACCTCAATGCCTAAATAATTGGGGGGATTATGAAGCGACGCAAGGGGAAATAATTTTTTGATCTTATCCTTTACTTCTTTGGTAATTATAGTGGTTGCCGCAAAACTTTCTCCACCATGCACCACACGGTGGCCGACCACATCTATTTCTGAAAGATTAGTAATGACGCCAATTTGCTGATCAGTCAACAGTGAAACAACTTCCTTCAGACCCTGTTCATGATCAGGAATTTGCATCACAAGCTTTTTCTCTTTTTCCTTTTCGCCTCTAAATATTTTATGGGTAATGGCAGCATCTTCCTTTCCAATTCTTTCTACAATGCCATTGCATACTACCTTTCCGAAAGGCATTTCAATAAGCTGGTATTTAATAGAACTGCTTCCGGAATTGATAACAAAAATGTTCATCCCTGATTTCAGATTTTAAGATTTGATTGCTGCGCCTGGATGGCAGTTATGACTACAGTATTAAAAATATCATCCACTGTACATCCCCTGCTGAGGTCATTCACCGGTTTATTTAGCCCCTGTAGCATCGGGCCAATAGCAACGGCGCCGGTTTCGCGCTGAACCGCTTTGTAGGTATTGTTTCCTGTATTTAAGTCAGGGAAAATAAGAACCGTTGCCTGGCCTGCCACTTTAGAATTTGGCAGTTTTTGTTTGCCCACTATCGGGTCAACTGCTGCGTCATATTGAATAGGGCCTTCCACAGGCAGATCAGGTCTCTTCTTCTTTACAAGTTCAGTAGCCCTACGCACTTTTTCTACTTCTTCCCCTGTTCCCGAGGCACCAGAAGAATAGGAAAGCATGGCAATTCTTGGTTCAATGCCAAACATAATACTGCTTTCGGCTGAAGAGATCGCAATATCCGCCAATTGTTCGGAAGTAGGCTTGGGCATCACCGCGCAATCTCCAAACACGATCACCCGATCTTCAAGGCACATAAAAAATACAGAGGAAACTGTAGAAACACCGGGCCTGGTTTTGATAAATTGCAATGCAGGGCGTATAGTATGTTGTGTAGTATTAATAGCGCCGGAAACCATTCCGTCTGCGTCTCCTTTATAAACCATCATGGTTCCGAAATAAGCGCTGTCCTTCATAAAATCGGCAGCCATATCCATATTTACATTTTTCTCTTTGCGCAAATTGTAAAAGGTGGCGATATAATCAGGAAGCAGCGGGGATTCGGCCGGGTTAATGATATTTACACCGTGAGGATCCAATTCAATATTCAACCGCAAAAGTGATGCGTCAATCTCTTCTTTTTTACCAAGAATGGTCAATCTTACCACTTCCTGTTTTATCAATTTTGCCGCGGCTTCAAGGATACGGTCATCGCTTCCTTCAGGCAACACAATATGCTTCTTTTCCAGTTTTGCTCTTTTTACCAACTCATATTGAAACATACGGGGCGTGATCCCTTCCGGTTTCGAAGTAACAATCCTGTCTATTAAAGAAGCGGTATCTGTATTTTTTTCAAATGTGGCAATTGCCAGTTCGATCTTAACCTTATTGGTAGAATAAATTCTCGACTTCACAGCAGCTACGTTGTTCACTGTTTCAAAGGTTCCTGTCTCTACCTGCACCATAGGAACCAGTGTTTCCAAACCTTCCAGCAGCCTTGTGATCTGCTCATCCGGAGCCAGGCCTCCTGAAAAAACAAGCCCGGCCACTTTGGGATAATTCTTGGAAAGATTGGCCTGTATCGCAGCAAGAATAATATCTCCACGGTCTCCGGGAGTTACGATCAGGGTATTTTCTTCGATGTGCGTAAGGCAATTTTGTAGTTGCATGGCTCCGACAATAAAATGATCGACGGGGTTAGACAAATGCTTTTGTCCAAATAAAACTTTTCCGCCAATTCCCTCTACAATTTCTTTCATCGTGGGACTGTTTAATTCTTTTGAATAAGGAATAATAGAAGTCAACACGCTTTTTGGCAGGCGCCTCGCAAACAATACATGCAACTCTTCTACTTTAAGCGGATCCAGCTTATTGGCAATCACTGCGAGCAAAGGCACTTCTTTCTGATTCAGGATTTGCATAGTGGAAAGCACATTGTCTGTAATGGCTCCGGGAGAATAGCCATCGCTTTTAGCGACAAGAATTAAAGGAATAGATAAATTTTTAGCAATTTCCACATTGGAAGAAAACTCAAAAGAAGCTCCTTCGCCTTCAAAGTCCATTCCGTCTACGATCACAAAATCATGCGAATCTTCTAACCGCTTGTATTTGCTGATGATGGTATCTATCACGAAAGAATTATTGCCTTCGCTTCTTAATTTGAGCAATTCAGAATAAGTAAAAGCATGACATTCATCATAAGTGGTATCCAGTCCAAAATGATCAATCATGGTTTCGATACTGATATCTTTTTTATTGACCGGGTTATCCCTGATCACCGGTTTGAAATAGGCAATTTTCCTGATTTTCCCTAATAAAATGTTCATTAATCCGAGGGTAATTACCGACTTCCCGCTGTTGGATTCCGAGGAAGCTATATAAATCGCTTTAGACATTCACACTCTGTTTATGGATTGATTTTTGTAGTGCAAAAGTCGGTCATTTTTCCTTTGACAAGTATGAGAAAAATCATAAAGAGGATGTCAGTTTTATTTGTAGTACCTAATTTTAAAAATGTGCTTTGACAGAAATTGCCTCCCGCACAAATCTCAAAGCAATCAAAAGAGAAATCCCAGGAAAGTAAACGTGGAAAATTTAATCTGAATTTCGTTTATCCATAACCGTTATTATTAGAATAAAATTCATGATTATTGCTTGATTTACTGAATTCAATGAAGAACATTATTAATTTAAACGTTTTGGATATTTACATTTATTAGTGGGTTCAGAAATCCCTTTATTCAATATGAAAAATAAAATAATCTATACCATTGGCCACTCTACCCACCCGCTGGAAGAATTTATAGCGATGCTGAAATCATTTCAAATCGAATTGGTTGCCGACATCAGAAGTTATCCGGGCTCAAGAAAATTTCCACATTTTAATAAAGAAAAATTGCCTTCTTCCCTTGCTGAAAATCACATTGAGTATGTTCATTTAAGAGAATTGGGAGGAAGGAGAAAAGTGAATCCGGATTCCTGCAATACAGGCTGGAGGGTGGCCGCGTTCAGAGGCTATGCAGATTATATGGAGACTGATAATTTTAAAAAAGCCATACAGCAACTTGAAAAAATAGCTGCTGAAAAACGTATGGCTTATATGTGTGCTGAAGCAGTATGGTGGCGCTGTCACCGTTCGCTTGTTTCAGATTATCTTAAGCATAAGGGCTGGAATGTACTGCACATAATGGGTGAGGGAAAAGGCACGGAGCATCCTTATACAAAGCCCGCAAAAATTAAAGATGGTAAATTGGTGTACACAAAGGATTAATGACGAATAAATCCAGAATAAGATATTTTTTCGATATTGCCTTTAAAAATAAAATTAGTATCTTTAATGAACTGGATTTTTACCGTTTTATGTCTTATTATTCAACTTAACGATTGTACATGAAACCCCTATTGATATCTATCCTTTCTGTTTTATTTTTTTTGGGATGCGATTCTAATAATAATGAGAACGCGCTTAAGTCTGGCCTGGATTCAGTAAAAAATGAATCTGCCTCAATGACGCATGAAACGATCCCTTTTAACGCTGAGGTTCCCAATGCGGCTATGCAAATCAAACTTGCATTACTGGCTGCGCCTCCTGAGAAAAGAGACAGCGCCACCGTATATGGCTACGATTCTGATAAGAATCTTGTAATTATAAAAAAAGGCAGTAACGAAATGATTTGCCTTGCCAGTAATCCTGACGACACAGGGTTTTCAGTCTCATGCTATAATAAGAATCTGGAACCGCTCATGCAAAGAGGACGCGAACTTAGGAACCAGGGATTCAAAGGCGACCAACTGTTTGATGAACGTGCCAAAGAAGTAAAAAATGGAACATTAAAAATGCCGGATGGACCCTCTACCTTATTTGTCTATACTGCGGATTCAAAAGATGTCGATCAATCCAAAGGAGAAGTGAAAAATGGATATTTCCGATATGTAATTTATATTCCGTTTGCTACAGCAGAATCCACGGGCTTACCCACAAAGCCTTCCGCGCCTGGTATGCCCTGGATCATGGACCCCGGCACTTACAGGGCACACGTGATGATTAACCCTTGAAAACTTTGCTACTGGTACAAATTTTATCTTCAGTTATTAGTTAGATTTTTTGTTTCACAATCTTTCCTGGCTAATTCGCGGTTCACTGGAACTGCTTTTTTATTTATTTTAGTCGGCAATAGTGATTTTTAATAAAAAGAAAAAGTATTTTTAATTTTTTAAAAGCTTCACGCGATAATTAATTACATCTTTTGAAATATTATTTTAGGACAAAAAATTAAATTATGGAAACTCCGGTAGAGTATGCAATTGGAATTGATATAGGCGGCACCAACACTAAATTTGGAATTGTAAACCACAGGGGCGATATTTCAAATGTGGGTGACATTTCCACCACTACCCATGATGATATCAATTTATTTATTGATGAATTATACAATGAAATGAAGCCCGCTATCAAAGCAATCGGAGGAATTGACCTGATAAAAGGAATTGGCGTGGGAGCACCGAATGGCAATTATTACAGCGGCACCATTGAATATGCTCCTAATCTCCAGTGGAGAGGAATTATTCCGATTGCAAAAATGATCACTAATAAATTCAACAAGCCCTGTACACTGACTAATGATGCTAATGCAGCGGCCATTGGCGAATTGATGTACGGAGCAGCCCGTGGCATGAGAGATTTTATAATGATCACCCTGGGCACAGGCGTCGGAAGCGGCATTGTTGCCAATGGGCAGCTTATCTATGGCCATGATGGATTTGCAGGCGAACTGGGCCACACTATCATCCGTCCCGGCGGCCGCCTTCACTGGGGCACGGGTATGAAAGGAAGCCTGGAAACGTATGCTTCGGCAACCGGCATTTCCATTACTGCAAAAGAAATTCTCGACGAAAGAGTGAATGAAAAAAGCTTATTGAGAGACATCCCACACGATGAAATCACTTCTAAAAAAGTGTGCGACGCAGCGCTGAAAGGAGATGTCATTGCCAATGAAGTTTTCCAGATAACCGGTCAGATATTGGGCGAAGCTCTCGCTAATTTTGTAATGTTTTCTTCCCCGGAAGCGATCATTTTATTCGGTGGAGTCATTAAAGCCGGAAAGCTTTTGCTGGATCCTACAAGAGCCAGCATGGAAAAAAACCTGCTCCCGATTTTTCAGAATAAAGTAAAATTATTATTCAGCGAATTAAAAGAATCTGACGCCGCCATATTGGGCGCCAGCGCCCTGGTCTGGGAAATAAAACCCGATGTATTGAATGCAGGAAAATAATGAACCCGCAAGAAATTTAGTAAATAAAATTCTTAATTTTTTATTGGTTTACTACAAAGAAATTGCCAGCTAATATTAATGGCCACGAATAATTACATTGTAGCAGGGTAAGTTCCAATTGCATCCAGGCTTTCCTGACTTTTTATAGTAAAAAACAAATAACACCAAAGTAATCAGGTATCTCATTCTCCTTTTTTAATGCTGCAAAAATGAAGAGATGTTATCCAAATGTTATGGAAAGATTATTTAATTATTATGTCTTGTAAAACAGAGGAAAAAAGAATCTCTCTAAACCAGATTATTCTAAATTTGAAAAATGGAATCAAAACAAAGAAAAATATTGGTGGCAGATGACGAGCCTGATATCCTGGAAATAGTTTCTTATAATTTAATTAAGGAGGGCTACCAGGTTTTTACAGCAAAAGATGGAAATGAGGCGATTGAAAAAGCGATTGAAGTGCATCCCGACCTGATCATTCTTGATATAATGATGCCTTACAAAACGGGCGTGGATGTTTGCCGCGTTCTTCGCTCTCAAACCGCGTTTAAAACCACTTTAATCATTTTTTTAACTGCCCTCAACGATGATACAACACAAATAGAGAGTTTGGAAATGGGAGGCGATGACTATATTACCAAACCTGTAAGCCCAAAAGTTTTAATAAGCCGTGTAAATGCAATATTCAGGAGATTAAATAATGATGAGGGGAAACCGTTACAGATTGGGAATATAACTATTGACCCGGAAAAATACCTGGTTTTGATTAATGGCGCTTCAGTCATATTGGCAAAAAAAGAATTCGAGCTGTTGTACATGCTTGCGGCCAATCCCGGGCGTGTTTTTTTAAGAAATGAAATCCTCAACCAGGTTTGGGGTAGTGAAGTGATAGTGGGTGACCGCACGATTGATGTCCATATTAGAAAGATCCGTCAAAAGCTGGGACAGGATTGTATTACCACTGTTAAGGGTGTGGGATATAAATTTGAATTACAAAATTAAGCCTACAGTTATTTATTTCCATCCCACAAAATTCATAAAATGAAACTGTCCGCTAAAAATTTATCTCCCAATCAATTATCATCTCTTACTTCAATCATTTTATCAGTTCCTGTTGGTGTCGCTTTTTATTTCGTTACCCAAAATCTGCTGACTGCATTTCTATCGGGGCTGGTAATTTTTTTACTGGGTTATTTTTTAATTCATGCGGTGCTCGAATGGTTTATTTACCGAAAAATAAAACTCATTTATAAATTTATCAATCAAACAAAAGCCAGCAAAAAGGAAGAAATGTATTACAAGTATATTCTTCCCAAAAAAAGTATTGATGAGGTGAGGCAGGATGTTGAAAACTGGGCGCAGCAAAACAAAGCAGAAATTGAGGTATTGAAAAAGAATGAAGCGTATCGGAAAGATTTCCTGCAAAATCTTGCACATGAATTGAAGACTCCCATTTTTGCGATCCAGGGATATGTGGATACCTTGCTGAACGGAGCGCTGGAAAATCCATCAGTCAACAAAAAATTTCTGGAAAACGCATCCCGCAATGTAGACCGCATGGTAAACCTCGTGAATGATTTGGACGAAATTTCAAAACTGGAAAGCGGCGCCCAGCCAGTAAACCCACAAATTTTCGTAATCCAGGATTTAATAAAGGAATGTTTTGAAACACTTTCCATCCGGTCTTCAAAAAAAAATATCAAATGTTTCATTAAAAAAGGTTGCGAAAATCCTGTACACGTTTTTGCTGATAAAGAAAAAATAAGGGAAGTAATTCTTAACCTGGTTGATAATGCGATTAAATATGGAAAACAGGGCGGACATATTATTGCAAGCATTTACAGGACGGATGAAGACCACGTTTTAATAGAAATCAGTGATGATGGCATTGGCATTGCCGAAGAACATTTGAACCGGGTATTTGAACGGTTTTACCGGGTTGACAGGAACCGCAGCAGAGATATCGGCGGCACTGGTTTAGGTCTTGCCATTTGTAAACATATTATAGAAGCGCATCAACAATCCATCCATGCAAGAAGCAAATTGAATGTCGGTACGACAATCGGATTTACTTTGCAAAGCAAAAAAAACCAGGCATAAAAACTTATTCTTCATTGCATCCGCTAAAGTCGGTTGAATCAATTGTTAATATAAACTTAACCTTGACTTAATATCCAGGTAACATTAATAGATGAAAT
>JBIQMJ010000140.1:540-11090 GCA_044463445.1 Segetibacter koreensis | reverse complement strand
CATTGTGGCATCTATAAGACGTAAACTTGGTTTGAAAGCAGTCGTGTGCTGATCCATAATAAATCCGGTTTTAATAAACTGGATTGAAGATAATTATTTATTTCACAATCAAAGAATTCACTTTTTATTTGTTGAATCCAATTGATTCAGTCCTGCAATCACATCATTGGTAATATTAAGTGTGGAGTCTTTATAAAACATAAAACCTGGCTCATAAGAAAAAATGTAAGAATATTTACCATCCTTATTATAATCTTTCAAAAAATTCTGAATGCGTGCCAGGATATCTTCTTTCATTTTTGAATTATCATTATAAAGCTCGTTGTCGATGTTTTGCTTTCGTTCCTGGAGATCCTGCTGCATCTTATTGATTTCCTGCATTGCATCCTGTTGCTCTTTTTGATTCATAGTGGCTGCTTTTTGTTGCAATTGCATTGCCCGGTTTTGATACTTTTTTTGCAAAGCGGCTATTTGATCATTGGCAGAAGATTGCTTGCGTTCAAAATCTGCTTTAAGTTTCTGATAATATCCATAATTATTTTGCAGAGAATCCAGATCTATATAGGCCACTTTTGCTTTTACGCTGCTGGTTTCAGAAGGTGCCGCAGAATTAGAAAGGTTATGATTGGATTTGGCATCATTAAAATGCAAATAATAAAGATACCCGACAAGCGCTAACAATAGTATATTGAAACCAAGTAGAATATTTTTCATGCTTATTTTTTTTCGGTGGGCAAGTTAAAAAAAACGAATGGTTACATAAATATTACAATTTGATTTATGATACGATTAACAGCAAAGAGAATTTACAGTGAACCTACAAAAAATGCAGATCTTTATTTTTACCAGTAAACCCATCCATATTACTGATTCTTAATTTCTCTTCTGGTGCCGGGGTAGAGTTCGTATTCGAGCAGCCGGCAATCGATTTTTCCATTATAAAATTCTATTCTTCTCTTTGGCTTCAATCCTATTTTTTTTGAAAGATTAAAATTGCCCGTAAAAATATATCCTGAATATCCTTTGCATTTCTGTTTCATAAAATCACCGATTTCAGCATAGGTTTTTTCCAGTTCTATTTCTTCTCCAAGCCGTTCTCCATATTCGGGATTAAAAAAGACCACCCCTTTTCCATTTTCGGGAACAATGGTTTCTTTAAAATCACAAACTTCAAATGAAATAAGGTCTGAAACTCCCGCAGCAGAAGCATTTATTTTCGAAATATGGATTGCATCCTGGCTAATATCAGTGGCAATTATTGAGACAGTGGAATTTGTTATGATCTGGTCCGAAAGGATTTGTTTTTCCTGTTCGTAAAATTCCTTATCGAACCCTGCAATATGCATGAATCCATAATTATTCCGAAATAAACCCGGGTACCGGTTTGTAGCTAACAGCACGGCTTCAATGGCTAAGGTTGAGGAGCCACACATTGGATTAATAAAAGGAGATTTTCTGTCCCATGAGGTTGCCAGCAGTGCTGCTGCAGCCAGGGATTCCAACATGGGCGCCTTACCCGGAATTTTTCGGTATCCATGTTTGGAAAGAGTTTCTCCTGAAGTGTCGATAAAAATCTCGGCCTTATCATTTTTCCAAAATAAATTGATAACTGTTTTGTCGAGGGCAGGCCCTGAATCAGGTCGTGTATTGAAATTATTTCTAAACCTGTCTGCAATGGCATCCTTCACTTTTACATTCGCATATAAAGGATTACTGATCGTTTCATTATCCACGTGGCTGGTAACAGAAAAATACCCGTTTTGAGGAATTACTGATTCCCATTGCATCCGGTAAATTTCTCTGTATAAGTCATCTGCGTTCCAGCATGGGAATGATTTTAAGGAATATAAAACCTGGCTGGCACAGCGAAGCCTGAGATTCAATTGGATAGTATCATCCAAAGTGCCGGTTAGTTCAACTCCTGTGGCAAAAGATTTATTTAAGGTATATCCCAGGCTCTTCAGTTCTATTTCAAGGAAAGGAGTGATCCTTTTGCTGGAAGTAATAACTATCCTGCCGGGCTGATTAAAAGATTGCATGATTTTGCAAACATAAATTCAATCTTTTAAAATAGTAAACAACAACCGAATTAATTAATGGAAGCGAGTCTTAATTTTAAGATAGCATGATGGGTATTTTTCAATAATGAATGAGTCATAGATTTTACCTTGGGCAAATGAATCACTCTTGCTGATTCAGGAACAATGTGCAGTTCATTCATTAAATAGCGAATTGCTTTATCATCCGGTATTTGAGCAAGATGGCATGCCTTATAAAAATTGCTGTGCATTCCCATCCTTTCCAAAACCGGGGGGCAATCTTTAATTTCAGGATAAACAGTAAATTTTTTTACAAAATAAAAAGTCCTCCCGTTGATTTCCTTTGTGTAAGCATTGTAAATGTTTTCCATAATTCCTGTTTTGAGGTTATACAATCGTGGTCAATAAATTTTTATAACCGAATCACATTTTGTCATAATAAAATTTGGTGCCACATTAGTTAAACAGGCCATTCACAGGAAGGAATATACGGTTTTATTTATAGGAGATAAGGAGGCTTGCTCTGCCTGAATCCAATGATTCAGGGAATTTCAATATTTGCTAAAAAGCATTTGTTGAATATAATCTACAATTGGGATTTCAATGGGAATTGAATAAAAAGAATAAATGGTAAGCGGCTGTAAATATAGAATGTCTCGCTGGGGTTTGCAAGTATTTTACAAAATAATTATCCACAGCATTGATTAATAAGTGGTGCATGTGTATTTTCAAAGCCTTTTTTAGAACCGCTGTAAGAATTCAATATTTTAAAAGCTACTGATTATATTTTGTTCGCGTTTATATTTTTCATTCAAAAATTTGGAGATACAATTTTAAACAATTAGGTTTGTGCCGAAAAAGATAATTTTTATTATCCAACCCACAAGAAAAATCAGAATTGTTACTTTGCATTACCCTGATCCCGTTCCTACAAAAAGATCTCCTGGTTATATTAATTGTGTTTAACCTTATTATTTTTAATACAGGATTATAAAATTAAATTATGCCCAAAGTATTATTACCTCTGTTATCAATCTTAGTTACCTCTATTTTAGTTTCTTCCTGTGTGAACACGAAGAAAGTGGTTTACTTTAATAATGTTCCTGATGGGACTTTTAAAGGTACCAAGGCGCCCCGGCAAACCCCGATTCAGCCAAACGATATATTAAGTATCACTATTAGCAGTGCAAATGCAGCAGCATCTGAACCCTTTAATTTACAATCTAACAATGTAAGCCGTGCAACCACCGTTACCGGAAGCAATAATGAATCCGGAGGATATCTGGTAAATGCTGATGGCACAATTGATTTGCCTGTCTTAGGAGCAGTTCAGGCATCAGGCTTAACAAAAGAAGAATTAAAAACAAAAATCACCGATCTAATTTTAGCAAAAAAGCTATTAGTGGATCCTATAGTAGATATTCGTTACTTAAATTACGAAGTAACCATTCTTGGTGAAGTAGCAAAACCAACGGTAATAACAGTTCCTAATGAAAAAATTTCATTATTGAAGGCACTGGGGCTGGCAGGAGATCTAACCATTTATGGAAAGAGAGATAATGTACTTTTAATAAGAGAAGAAAATGGCGAAAAAATTACGAGGCATATTAATCTAAACTCAAGTGATTTCTTTAATTCACCTTATTATTATCTGAAGCCAAATGACGTAATCTATGTTCAGCCTAATGCCACAAAAGCCGCTACAGCAAGCCGGTCTACGCAATATTTGCCAATAATTTTTAGCGCCTTGTCCGTTATAGCAATTGTATTAGACAGAATATTAAGATACCCATAAATTATCAATTAATTGTAAACAATGCAATTGAGCAGAAATAGAAATAATGGTGAAAAAGAAGAAAATATGGTGCAACAGTTTGCATCAAAATATCTTCCCTACTGGCCCCTTTTCCTTTTAGCAATCGTACTAGGTTTGGCCGCAGCCTATGTATATCTTCGGTATGCCACGCCCATATATCAGGCCACAGCCACCCTGATCATCAAAGACGAGAAGAAAGGAAATGAAGAATCAAAAATAGTGGAATCACTTGATCAGATTTCATCAAAAAAAATAGTTGAGAATGAAATAGAAATTATCCAGTCAAGAAAATTGATGGAAAATGTGGTTAAAAAACTGGGGCTTTATGCTCCGATTTATGAAAAGGGAGATGTTCATGATGTTCTAGCTTATACAAAATCACCCGTTTCCATTATTGCTTTATACCCGGATTCGTTGAAAAATTCCAAGCCAATTGATCTTAATTACAATAAAGATAGCCAGGAAATAACCCTTAATCATCAATATGTATATAAGATTGACAGCCTGGTTACCACCCCTTTTGGAAGATTAAAATTTATTCAAAATAAATATTTTGTTTCAGATTCAGGTCACAAACAATTTTATTTTACTTTATCAAACCCAAAAGATGTGGCGCCTTCTTTCTTAGGCGGACTAAAAGCTGAATCGGCAAGTAAATTATCATCTATAGTCGATTTGAGTTATTACGATATTAACCCTATCAGGGCTGAAAATATTTTAAACCAATTAATTGATTCTTATCAACAATCTGCAAACGAGGAGAAGGATGCCCTGGCACAGAATACGCTTTCATTTGTTAATAATCGTTTGGAGCTTGTTGCACAGGATCTTGATTCGATTGAAAGAAAAGTTCAACAATTTAAATCAGGTAATCAAGCTGTTGATATCGGGGTGCAAGGCCAGCTATTCCTAGAAAATGTTAGCGCCAATGACCAAAAGCTCGGAGAATTGAATACTCAACTTGCTGTTCTTGATAAAGTGGATGAATTCGTAAAATCAAATAAAAATAGCAAAAGTGGAATTGTTCCATCTACACTGGGCGTTAGTGATCCTATGCTTGGGCAATTAATAGACAAATTATATACATCCGAACTTGAATACGACAATCTAAAGAAAACAGTTGGTGAAAACAATCCGAGTTTAGTAGCCATCCAGGATAGAATTAATAAAATCAAGCCAAGTATTTTAAGCAATATCAGCAGTATGAGGCAAAGCCTTATCGCCAGTAAGCAAAATATTGCTGCTACAAATGCTGCCTATAATTCAATATTGCAAACTGTTCCTAAAAAAGAAAAGGACTTACTGGAAATAAGCAGGGAGCAGCAAATAAAAAGTAATCTCTATTCATTTCTTCTTCAAAAAAAAGAAGAAAGTGAAATCGCTTATGCTTCTTCGGTTTCTAATAGCCGGGTGGTAGATTATGCCCAGGCAGGTTGGAGCCCCGTTAGCCCTAAAAGGACCTTAATTTTTGGATTATTTATTATTCTTTTTATGGGCCTGGTGATCGTTTTTATTTTTATCAAAGAGTTTCTGACAGGCAAGGTTCTATATAGGCAGGAAATCGAGTCATTAACTTCCATCCCGATTATTGGAGAAGTGGCTTTTGACAAATCGAAAGATAAAATAGTAATTGAAAAAGGCAGAAGAAGTTTTGTAGCCGAGGAATTTAGGAAGTTGAGAATTTCATTATCTTTTTTGGGGATTGATTCTTCTCATAAAAAGATATTAATTACTTCCAGTATTTCGGGGGAAGGAAAGAGTTTTATCTCTGGTAATTTAGCGGTAAGCCTGGCGTTAACAGGAAAGAAAGTAGTGATTGTAGATATGGATCTCAACAATCCTACTTTAGATAAAATATTAAATGTAGACCGCGAAGAAGGGGTTACCGAATTTCTTGAAGGAGAAAAAGAGGCAGAAGAGATTATTAAGCATGTAAAAGAACATGAAAATCTATTCTTTATTTCTGCAGGCGCATATCTTCCGAATGATCCCACCGAGTTACTTTCTAATGGCAAAGTAAGTGACTTATTGAATTACCTGGAAAATATTTTTGACTTCGTGATAATAGATACTTCACCTATTGTTTTGGTAACAGACGGGTATGTATTGACGGGTTTGTGTGATGCGACATTGTATGTTATAAGGCACAATTATACCCCAAAAATACTTTTAAAAAGGATCGATGAGAATATTAACATCAATCCTATTAATAATCCAGCCATAATTTTCAATGGAGTTAAAATGCGTGGCTTTTTCAAAAATAATTATGGCTATGGCTATGATTATGTTTATGGAAATAAAGACCGCAAGAGGATGGAAAAGAAAGAATCCGCAAAATATTAAATCTTATATCAAATGAAAAATTTATTAATCTCAATACATTAAAGATGTAACTGAGGCTGGCGAAGCCATGTTCATTTTAATAATTTAGCTGATATCAATCCTTTGAATTGCTGCAAATTTAAATATTTAAAAAAAAAATTATGCAGAAGAATTGGTATATTATTTATACAAAACCCAAAGCTGAAAAGAAAGTCTCAAAAGCTTTAAAAAGAAAAAAAATTGAATATTATGTTCCGATGAATTCCAGAACTGTACTTCAATCAACAAGAACAAAAATTCATAAAGAACCTTTGTTTCAAAATTATCTTTTTGCACATCTTTCCAAAGAAGAATTTTCCGTAATAGCTTCTTTAAATACTATTATAAATTTTGTTTATTGGAAGCGCGAACCAGTTGTTGTGACTGAGGATGACCTGTCTCATATAAAAAATTTTACTACTAATTACACTGACATCAAAGTTGAAAAAACCGAGGTAAATTTAAAGGAAACTGCAAAAGTAATTGATGGTTCTCATAGTTATTTTTCAGGAAATGCATTAATCATCCGGAATTCGAGTGTAAAAATAAATTTCCCAACGATAGGATTTTCTATTTTTGCTGAAATTGAAAGTAATAAGATGCCGGAGAAAGACAAGATGACTTTTGATAAAAATTTAATCCGCCTGCAATAACCGGCCAGTGAACAAAACTTTAATTATAAATTTTAATTTCCGGATAAAGAAGCTATTTCTGTGGAAAAAATCAACTCATAAGAAATGAAGCCCTTACCTGGATGATATATCATCTGCTGCCCAAATTAGAAAAATCATTCCCAAAAATCATAATATTAAATAATGAAATCTGCGTTAATTACTGGCATAACCGGCCAGGATGGGGCCTATCTTGCTGAATTGCTTCTATCAAAAGGCTATTTGGTACATGGAGTTAAAAGAAGATCTTCTTTAATAAACACCTATCGGATAGACCATTTGTATGTGGACCCTCATGAAAACCATGCAAATTTTAAATTGCATTACGGTGACATGACCGATAGTACCAATCTTATTCGCCTGGTTCAGGAAACTCAGCCTGATGAAATTTACAACCTGGCTGCAATGAGCCATGTAAAAGTAAGTTTTGATAATCCGGAATATACAGCAAACGCTGATGGCATTGGAACTTTACGGCTTTTGGAAGCAATCAGGATTTTAGATTTGGGCAAAAAAACAAGAATCTACCAGGCCTCTACTTCAGAATTATTTGGATTAGTGCAGGAAGTTCCGCAGAAAGAAACTACGCCTTTTTATCCAAGAAGCCCTTATGGAGTTGCAAAAATGTATGCTTACTGGATCATGGTAAATTACAGGGAAGCTTACAATATGTTTGCCTGTAACGGAATCTTATTTAATCATGAAAGCCCGTTGCGTGGCGAAACTTTTGTTACGCGGAAAATCACACGGGGTGTAGCAGCAATCGCCGAAGGGTTACAGGATACTCTATTTTTGGGAAACCTGAATGCACAAAGAGATTGGGGGCATGCAAAGGATTATGTGGATGCCATGTGGAGAATTTTGCAGCAAGAAAAACCAGAAGATTTTGTCATAGCAACCGGAATAGCTACAACAGTGAGAGATTTTACAAGAATGGCTTTTGCAGAAGCCGGAATTGAAATTGAATTTATTGGTAAAAATGCAGAGGAAAAGGGAATAGTCATATCGTGTAATAATGAAAAATACCAATTACCAAAAGGAAAAGAAGTAGTGGCGATTGATCCAAATTATTTCCGCCCCACAGAAGTGGATTTATTGATCGGAGATGCAGCAAAAGCCAGAGAAAAATTAGGATGGACGCCAACTTATACGCTTGCAGAAATGATAAAGGAAATGGTGGCCAGTGACCTGGAAACTTATAAAGCAAGTTTAGAGAGAAAATATTACATGTAAAACAACCCAATGAAATTGGATAGAAATTTGCCAATGATCTTTTGCCTCTGCTGAAATTTCGAACTGGGAACTTTTCATATAGATTTTAAAAAAATTATCAGATATAATAATGACAGAACAACTTGAAGTTTTTGATTTAGTAATCGAACCGGGCAGATCGAAAAAGAATTACTGGAAAGATTTATGGCGTTTTCGCGAGTTATTTCTTTTCTTATCATGGAGAGATATTCTGGTAAGATATAAACAAACAGCAATTGGCCTATCATGGAGTATAATAAGGCCACTTCTGACAATGATTATTTTTACGTTCATTTTTGGTCGTATAGCTAAATTACCAGCAGGGGGAGTTCCCTATCCTATATTGGTATTTGCAGCGATGCTTCCCTGGCAATTTTTCTCTACTTCATTCAGTGATGCAAGCAACTCGCTGCTGCTCAATTCTAACATGCTTACAAAAATATATTTTCCGCGATTGATTATCCCTGTAAGTACTGTCATTGTCAACCTGGTCGATTTCATCATATCATTCATTCTATTAATTGGACTAATGATCTGGTATCATTTTGTTCCTCCGTTATCAATGATATACCTTCCTCTCTTTCTTGCGATGACATTTTTGATATCCATGGGAGCCGGCTTATTTGTAGCCGCTCTAAATGTAAAATACAGAGATTTTAAATATATTGTACCATTTGTGATTCAAATTGGCATGTATATATCGCCGGTAGGTTTCAGCAGCAATGTTATTCCAGAAAAGTGGAGGCTCCTTTATTCCTTAAACCCAATGGTGGGAGTTATTGATGGTTTCCGGTGGTGCATCCTGGGAAACAATAGTCATATCTACCTGCCAGGAATGATACTTTCAATAGTTTTTACTTTGCTCCTACTCTTTTTTGGCGTATGGTATTTCAGAAAAATGGAAAAAACATTTGCTGACGTAGTTTAAAATTTGATGATATAGTTTAAAAATATATGAACACAGTAATAAAAGTCGAAAATTTAGGTAAAAGTTATATCATTGGACACAAAATGAATCCGAGGGAGGACGCATTGAGAGATGTAATAGCCCAAAAAGTGAAAAATTTATTTACCAGTACGAAAAAATTAAAAAAACCAAATGGCAAAGAGCGATTTTGGGCTTTAAATGATATTAATTTCGAGGTAAAACAAGGAGAACGAATTGGAATAATCGGACGTAATGGTGCAGGAAAATCCACACTGTTAAAAATTTTAAGTCGTATTACCGAACCTACTAATGGCCGCATCTCTATCAATGGACGTGTAGCAAGTTTGCTCGAAGTAGGGACAGGTTTTCATCCTGAACTAACAGGTAGGGAAAATATTTATTTGAATGGTGCCATTTTAGGAATGCACAGATCTGAAATAAAGAGAAAATTTGATGAAATTGTAGATTTTTCAGAAGTTGAAAAATTCCTGGACACTCCCGTGAAACGCTACTCAAGCGGAATGTATGTGAGGTTAGCATTTGCGGTAGCAGCATATTTAGAATCCGAAAATTTAGTTGTAGATGAAGTCCTTGCAGTGGGAGATGCTCAATTTCAAAAAAAGTGTTTAGGGAAAATGGAAGATCTCTCAAAGGAAGGAGGCCGAACAGTTCTATTTGTTAGTCATAACATGCAGGCGATCTCAACGCTATGCAATCGAATTATTTTATTGGATCAAGGATCAATTATTCAGGATGGTGAGGCAGCGAAAGTAATCCAAAACTATTTAATGTTTGAAACTTCAAAAAACGGAACAATAGAATGGAATGAAGATAATGCACCGGGAGATCAATTAATAAAATTAAGAGCGATTAAGATCCTGGATGAAAATAATCGAATCCGTAATCACTTTTTCACCAGTTCGAAAGTAAGAATTCAATTTGATTTCGAAATTCTTAAAATGGATAACCTGTTGGTAGTAGGTTTCGATTTAACAAACGAAGACGGTGTAACCATTTTAAGAACTTATCACCATGATTATTATCAGGAAGAATGGCCAGTATTTAAGAAAGGAATTAACTCAATATATTGCGATATCCCTGACAGTTTACTGAGAGAAGGTACTTATTTTATAAGCCCCAAAGTTAGTCTCCATGCCACTAAATGGATAATAAATAGTGATCCCTTACTATCATTTGAAGTTGAACTAAATCATGGGGTTTCTCCATTCTGGACTTTCTACAATAAGTCAAATAGGCCGGGGGCATTATCAATTGTGCTACCCTGGAAAAACTGCGATCAAAAAGTAATAAGTTTAAATAGTTAGTTACAACATTTAAAACCCATGCAAGAAAACAGAAATTCTCCTTATTTATTCTTTTACTATAAACTAAGGTATCAAAATAATAAATAGTTTAATCCAAAATTTGGATATCCAGTTCCAAATAATCTGAAATAATTTATTTGTCTCAAAATGCACTAATAT
>JBIQMJ010000140.1:0-530 GCA_044463445.1 Segetibacter koreensis | reverse complement strand
CCACAGACAAGTCTATATATTTGTAATAACACATGTATTAAGGAAATTAGGGTTCAAGGTATATATTGCAGGGAATATTAAACAAAAAGTATACAATTCATTTTACATTGACAAACTGAAGGAGCAGCCAGAGATTTCTTTTATTGATACGGGTAAATATACAAAAGGAGGACTTGGTATTACCATTCAGGAGTTTTTACAAATGCAGAATACACTTAAATCTGACCTGACGATCTTTCCTGAAGCGGATCACCATTTACATCTTCTCGCTTCTCAGATCTTTAATAAAAAAAATAAACTTAGGGGAAAAACGGTCGGTATTTTTATGCGGCCTTTTTATTTTTATGAAAGTTTGAGCATAATAGACAAATTAAAATACTTAAAACATTTGCCTTCAAGAATAAAAAATGATAAATCTATATTCTATAATTTCCTTCTGAGAAAATTTCCACTTTTAGACACGGCTCTTTGCATTGATGAAAATTTTGTTACTCACCATCCAAATATAAAATGGCTTCCGGATGTTTTTC
>JBIQMJ010000139.1:0-11128 GCA_044463445.1 Segetibacter koreensis | reverse complement strand
GTCAGCAATGTGGCTACAATTCCGATGGGAATATTAATATAAAAAATATAGGGCCAGCTAAAATGATCTACGATATAGCCTCCCAGCGGCGGGCCCAGAGTAGGACCAATGATCACCCCTAATCCATAGATGGCCTGCGACATTCCTCTCTTTTCTATGGGATAGCTTTCTGTAATTATCGTTTGTGAAGTCACAAGTAACGCACCGCCACCAAGACCCTGGCAAAAACGGAAGACCACCAATTCCCATATACCCGTGGCGTTTCCACATAAAAAGGAGAAAGTGGTAAAAATCATTATAGAAGCAGCGAAATAATTCCGGCGACCAAATTGCTGTGAAAGCCAACTTGTCATCGGAACTACTATCACATTTCCAATCGCATAAGCAGTAACTACCCAGCCAATTTCTGTGAGGGTGGCGCCAAGGTTTCCCTTCATGTCTGTGAGCGCCACATTCACAATGGTGGTGTCCACAATTTCCAGCAAGGCTGCTATAATGGCCGTAATTGTTACAATGGCCCGCCTTGCGCCATATTCTATCAGAGAATTGTCCTGTTGCATCATTATCCCGCTAAATTGCGCTTTTGAATTTTATTGAAGATGTACATCTACATTTACGTTCATTCCCGGCCTTAATCTTTGTAACAAAGAATCGGTGGGATCAGTAAATTCTATTTTTACAGGCAGTCGCTGAACCACTTTTACAAAATTCCCGGTTGCATTATCAGGAGGCAATAAAGAAAACTTTGCCCCCGTTGCTGGAGAAAATGAAGATAATACTGCATCAAAATCATGACCAGGAAAAGCATCTGCATGCACCACCACTTTTTGCCCCACGGCCATTTTTCTCAATTGGGTTTCTTTAAAATTAGCTACTACCCATTCTTTTTTACTGTGAACGATATTAAAAGTAGATTGCCCCATTTGTAACAATTGTCCTGGTACCACATCGACTCTTGAAACTCTGCCGTCAGCCGGAGCAGTAATAACCGTGTAGGAAAGTTTGAGCTTGGCATTTTCCACTTCCACTTCACGCTGTTTTACTACTGATTCAGCAACTCCAATAGATTCTGCGGTAGCTTTTGATTGAGAAGTTACTATCCCGGTTTGGGTACTTGCCTGCTTTTTTTGTTGTTTCAAAATGTCCAGTTGCCTTTCCGCCAGTTCTTTGGCTGCCTGGGCCTGCTCAAACTGTTGTTCGGTAATTGAATGATCTTTGATAAGATTTTGATAACGGTTAAAATCCTGTGTAGCCCTGGTCAGGTTTACTTGTGCTGCTGCTATCTGTGCATCAACGGTGGCTACTCCTGCCTTTGAACTGGCAATGCCTGAATGGGCAGCCTCGGTCTGAGCGCGGCTTTCATCCACATTACTTTTGGCAGTAGCTAAAGCGGCTTCTGCCTGCTCAACCTGTATATGGTAATCACGATCATCCAGAATGATCAGCGTATCCCCCTTTTTTACCATCTGGTTGTCTTTAACCCGTACTTCACTCACATATCCTGACACGCGCGGAATCACCGGAATGATATCTGCTTCTACCTGTGCATCGTCCGTTTCTTCATGATGTTTTGCATAGATGTATTTTGATATACCAAACCATCCACCTCCCAATACCATTACTATCAGTATTATTAAAAATACTTTGCTTCTTTTCTTAGGTTCATTTACCACCTTTTCGCTGTTAAGTGTCTGTTCTTTTTTTGAAGGAATATCTTCTTTTTCTGCTTGCATAATAGATTGCCTCTTTAGTTTATTGATTGTTCGTTAAAGTTCCTGTGGTTTCCAGGAGTTTGCTGTAAGCCAGTAAAACATCCGCTTTGCCAACAGCCAGATTTATTTTTGATTGTAATAATGAAACATTGGCATCCAAAAGTTCTGTGGTATTTACCAGGTTATTATCATATTTATTTTTAGTGATCCTGTAATTTTCTGTAGCCTGCACCACTGCTTTCTGATACACTTCTGTTTTCTTTTGGCTCAGTAAAAAGTTTTCGAATGTTTGATTTACCTGTAATTTAACCTGGTCGGATAATTCAGCTTCATTGGCCATTATTTCTTCTTCACGCGATTTTGCTTCAGCGATTTTTGATTTGGTTTTCCAAAGGGAAGAAAGGTTATATTTTATTCCGACTCCAATGTTCGCAGCATTGGTAATTGTGATCAGGTGTGGAATATTTGCAGCAACATATCCGCCGGTTAAAGCAATCATGGGATACCAGTCAGCTTTTGCAAGAGAGATTCCTGTAGTCGCAGCTTTTCTTCTGATAGAAAGTGAAGCCAGGTCTTTCCTGCTTTGCAAGGCCATTTGCTCGTATTGATCAAGGGTTTTTATAGAAAGAGTTTTATTAAATACTGTGGAATCAATCCTTAGCGGGGCACTTTCTGGATAGCCGATCATCAGGTTCATATTTATCGTAGCAGTTTTTAAATTGCTTTGCGCGTCAAGCAGTGACAATTCTACATTTGAAGTATGCAATTCCGATTTCAGCAAATCATTTCTTGCCAATAAACCATTCTGCTCAAGCCGGCTAAAGACAGAATCCTGCTCGCGTGATTGACGAAGGTTTTCTTGTACTACTCTAACGGTAACTGCTGCTTTGTATAAATTAACGTAGGCATCAATGGCATTAAGAATTACCGCTTGCCTGTCGCTTTCTGCATCAAGCATGGTAGCTTCCTGCAAATATTTGGCTGATTGGATACCATAACGGATCTTACCTCCGGCATATATGGGCAATGAAACATTTGCAATTCCATACATCGCCTGGTGCACAGAAGGAACAGATTTTTTTGCACCTCCTGTGTCTGAACTATTTTTAAAAGCATCTGTTTTTAATGCAATATTTGGATTGGTAAGATATATGTAAGACCCGGATACACTTGCATCAGGAAGTTTATTTTCAATCGCCTGTTTTAATTGTGCGGAAGCCTCGCCATTCCTCGCTAAGGAGGCTTTCAAAATATGGCTGTTCTTAAGAGTGAGGTCAATGGTTTGCTGTAAGGTAAGCATTGCAGAATCCTGCGACTTCGAAATAACTGGAATCCCCAAACTCAAAAAAAACAGCGTTAATAGTAAAAGGATATGTCTTTTTGATTCTTTTTTTCTTAAACTCCTGCTCATCTTTTTTTCTGATTTTTAATTTTCAACAAATGGGAACGCATCAATTGTTTCATGTGTTCACTCAATCTTTTTTTTAACGGCTTATTATGAAATGGGCTAAAACCTTCTTTTTTTCCCAGAATCTTTCGGCACATTATATCTGAAGTGAGCAAATAATGAATGGCGCCCAACATCGTTGCAATGGTCAATTCAATATCCACTTTTTTAAATTCTTCTTTTTTTATACCATTTTTTATAATAGTCTTAACCGGATCCATATTTTTCAAAAGAATATTACTTATCGCATCCCTCAATTGGGGACGGTGTTCCAGGGATAATTCGCGGTGAAGAATATGATGGAAGTGGGCATTGGATAATTTTCTTTCAATAGTCTGATCAATGATAAAATCAATTTTTTCTATAGAAGAAAGAGAAGTATTATTGATCAAATCAGAAAAAAGCCCCTTTAAAAAAGATGCTCTATATTCAACCACACTTTCAAATAAACTTTCTTTCGACCCGAAATAGTAATTGATCATTGCCACATTAACACCCGCATCAGCAGCAATTTCCCTTACAGACGTTCCTTCGAACCCCTTAGTGCTAAAGAGTTTGAGTGCGGATTCAATTATAATTTCCTTTTTCATCATTTTTAAAAAAGAGGGCAAAGTTAAACACTTGTTTAAAATTAAACAAGCGTTTAATAAACTAATTTATTTTTTTCTTTGTGAAATTTTAATTAGGGAAAATTCTGAAGTCCTTTTTTTAATACCTGAATTCATAGAATGCATTGAACATTTGGAATTAATTTTGACAGAAAATAAAAAACAGATTGGTTTCAATTGGAGAAAATGGAATACAGCCAGTTACTTCAAAATGTCTTCAAAATCATTTTGTAATTTTCAAAAAATAATAAACGTTGAGAATTCTTATTGTTGAGGATGAAACGGCGCTAAGCGAAAGCATTTCGGAATATTTATCGAAACAGGAATACCATTGCGATATAGCCGGCAATTTTCATGATGCTCTTAATAAGATTGAATACAATGAGTATGATTGTATATTGCTTGATATCACACTTCCGGATGGCGATGGCCTTAAAATACTTGAAATTTTAAAAGAGGATAAAAAAACGGATGGCGTACTTATTATTTCTGCCAAAAATTCTTTGGACGATAAAATAAAAGGGCTTGACCTTGGGGCTGATGACTATTTATCAAAACCGTTTCATCTGTCTGAATTGAACGCACGCATCGCTGCGATTATCCGAAGAAAAAACTTTGACGGGAACAGCATTATTCAATTTGAAAATCTTTGCATTGACACTCAAAAAAAACTGGTAACTGTTGAAAAAAATCCGGTAGAACTGACGAAAAAAGAATACGAACTGCTGTTATATTTTGTTGCCAATAAAAAAAGATTGATCTCTAAAGATGCAATTGCAGAGCATCTTTGGGGTAATGAAATGGGCGGCAGTTTTGATTTTATTTATACCCACATAAAAAACCTTCGAAAAAAATTAATGGATGCCGGTGATGCTGATTATATTAAATCAGTTTATGGAATGGGTTATAAATTTACCGGCCAATGAAATTAATTGCCAAATACAACCGGGTAAATATTCCCATCACTATTGCCGTGCTTTTGATAAGCAGTATTGCCTATTATTTTATTCTTCATTATGTGTTGTTGCGGCAGGTTGATAAAGACCTGCGAATAGAGCAACAGGAAATCATTCATCACATACAAGAAAATGGTTCATTGCCTGAAACTTCGAATTACAAAGACCAGCAGATTGTATTTCAAAAAACCAGTCTTACCCACTTTAAAGAAAAATTTTCCACCCAATCTGTTTATAATAAAAAAGAAGATGAGGAAGAACCTTACAGAAGAATTGATTTCCTGGTAACTCAAAACGGAACAAACTATATCGCTACCGTAAAAAAATCCGAACAGGAAACCGAAGATATTGTGCGCCTTATTTTGATGATTACTTTTTCGATAATTGCCGTTTTATTATTAGTCTTGTTTATTACCAACAGGTTTCTTTTAGGCAAATTGTGGGAGCCATTTAATCACACGCTCAGTCAGCTAAAACAATTTAATCTCTCGTCTAAAAATAATATAACACTTGACACCACCAACGTGGATGAATTTATTGAATTGAATAAAACTGCCATTTCATTGACGCAAAAAGTGAAGAACGATTATGATTCATTAAAGAGTTTTACAGGAAATGCGTCGCACGAAATACAAACTCCATTAGCTATTATTAAAAACAAGATTGAACTATTATCTCAGTCAGACAATCTTGAAAAATCTCAAATTCATATCATGCAAAGTTTAAATGACGCAGCTTCGAGGCTTTCAAGATTAAATCATTCGTTGCTGTTGCTTGCCAAGATTGAGAATCGCCAGTTTGAACCGTCTGATAGAATTGATCTTTCAGCAGTTGTTCAAAAGCGTATTGATAACTTTCGGGAACTGGCTGAACTAAAAGACATCAAAATTGAAAAGAATATCAAAAATAATATTGCAGTTGAAATGAATGATTCACTTGCAGACATTTTAATTTCAAATATTATTCTCAACGCCATAAAACACAATTTTCCTGGCGGCACTATTAGGATTAATTTGAATGAAAGCGCTTTTGCAGTAAGCAATACAGGCGATGAACCAAAGTTAAAAACTACTGAACTGTTTGAGCGTTTCAAAAAGGAATCAACATCTTCCGAATCCCTCGGACTGGGTTTATCAATTGTAAAAACCATTTGTGATAGCTATAGGTTTGATGTTTCCTATAATTATGAAGAAGGGATGCATGAGATAAAAATATTGCTGCAATTAACTTACCCTCCCTCAAATTTTCTTCTATAAGGAAGCCTCCTTGAGAAAAGAAGGTGAATGCGTTTGAATTAAAAATTGACAGTGATCTTTATTTGCTCCTGTGCTATTAAAACAATTTGGAAGAAGGTGAATAAAATACAATAAACAAAGAAATAATCACAATTTTTATTTTATAATCCTTTATCCATTATCAAGTGAAGGGTTATTCAGATCGTTCATATTGTCTTTATCTTTTTTAAATTCAAGTCTGCCAAATTTCCAGGTGAAATTTATTCCAATGGAACGGAAAGGAATCGTGCGATAGCCGTCAATAGTAAAATTGGGACCAAAAACTTTTGTTTTCTGATCCAGATTTTTGTGAAATGGATTTGAAGCTGTAAGAGCAAGGCTTCCTTTTTTATTCCAGAATTGTTTGCGGATCGCAAAGCTGTAAGTTGTAAAAGATGGATACGTTCCCTGCGCTTCATGTCTTGCTGAACGGAAATTTCCATAGAATTCTGCTAAAAGTGTTTTTGAAAACTGATAATCAGCATTAAAATTTAAACGATAATTGAAACTATTATAATTGTATCCTTTATCAATTTGATTGATAGTATGTCTTTCATAAAAGAAAAGGTCAGATCTCAGATCCAATTTTGAAGATAATTTGACAGACCCAAATAAAGTAAGGCCAAAATTATTTTCCTTACCAATATTTTCTCGCGTGCTTACTGCAACATCAGTATAAGTTGTATCGCCCACCTGATATGAAGGATAATAAACGATGAAAGGTTGAATATCGTGCAGGTTTTGCCGGTAAAAAAGGCTGACCATTATTGATCCATTATTTTTAAGATCTGTACTGTAAGCCAGTTCATATCGTTTTCCAATTTCCGGCTGAAGATTGGAATTTCCGGTAGAAAGATTTTTTGGATCGCTGGTATTAATGAACGGATTCAGGTCACGATAATCGGGACGTTCAATTCTTTTGGAATAACTCAATTTTAAAAGGGAATTCTCGCTTAATTTTTTGGAGAAGAATATGGAAGGAACAAAAGTGTTATAACCAGGAATTTTTGCCTGCTGCTGGGCATCTGAATAAAAAGAATTTATTTCAGTGCGCTCATATCGCTCCCCGATCTTCGCATCAAATAATTTAAAAACAGGAAAGGTTATTTCTGTATAAAAAGCATAAACTTTTTGGTGGTAATTGAGCGAGTTTGACAGATACGGATCTTTAGAATAATTGCTTGAACTATCAAATTTTAAAACTTCAGAATTGCTGGCAATATCATACAAACTCAATTTTCCTCCTGCTCCTAAAATGATATTCTTTTTGATGGGCTGGGTATAGTCGGCTTTAAATTCTGTTTCATTTTCCGTACCTGGATTAACTGCTTTGGTGCTATAATAAAGATTATTCTGAGGCAATAGATACTGGTAATTATTATTTACCGAACTGCGGTTTCCAAAGCTTGAATTCACTGCCAGATCTAATTCCTGATCTTCCTTTTTAAATGTTTTTTTATAATTAAGGCTTGCGTCAATGTTGTGAAAATGAAAAGCATTATCCGAATTAATGGTGTTTTCAATATTAGAAAAAATATTACCATTGAGGTCTTTGGTTACCTGGCTTTGATAAGTGATTCCGTTTCCCGCGCGACTGAAATTTTCATAAGAAACATTGCCGGTAAGACTATTGTGATCATTCAAATTCCAATCAAAACCAAGCCCGGTTTGATAACCTTTTCTTATAAAATTGCTTGAATTATCCTGATGCAATAACACATTTCTGTTTGCGGCAGTATCATTCGTAAGCCTGTCCGAGGAAGACAGTGATTTAGAACTCAATCTTTCATTTCCGCTGATATATGCATTCATTCCAAATCTTCCTTTTCGTGCATTAAAATTAAAAGAACCATTTTCTGTTCTTGTGCCTCCGGTTAAAGAAAGGTTTCCATTAACGCCCTGCGAATTATTTTTCTTTAAAATGATATTGATAATTCCGCCAGTTCCCTGCGCATCATATTTTGCACCCGGACTGGTAATAACTTCGATGCTTTTTATCTGGCTTGCAGGAATGGATTGCAACACATCGGTTATGTCGCTGCCAAAAGCTGCAGATGGTTTACCATTGATAAGAAAACGAATGCTGGAACTTCCCGCCAGTTCTACGTTTCCATCCACATCAACCGAAACCATCGGAACTTTTTTCAAAATATCTGTGGCAACACCAACCTGAGAGGTAATATCCTTTTCAGCATTAAAAACCAATTTATCAATTTTGTTTTCAATGATTTTAGGCTGGCCTGAAATAACAATGTTTTGTAGCGTGGTTACTTTTGATTGTAAAACAATATCTTTTACATCAATCACGGGATTGTATTTATCTACAGTAATGTTCAGTAATGTATGAGGTTTGTAGCCAAGAAATTCTGCTACCAGTTTATACTTTCCGGCAGTTACATCATTCACCACAAAATTTCCTTTGTTATCCGAAACTGTTCCATTTACCGGTTTTTTAGCGCCATTCAAAAACAAAGAGATGGTCGCATAGTTTAAAGGGCGACGGGAAGCAGAATCCATTAATCTTCCTTTTATTATAAATCCGCCTTTTTGCGCAAAAAGGGAAAAGCTTAAAATACATAACAGGGCAGGAAATAAAAATTTTTTCACGATTCTAAATTAAATTGGAGGCGCAAGGTATTTTGGAATTCTGTATGAATTTTGTTTTATCACACTTCTCCTCAAAATTTGCTCAATAATAGTTTTGTAGTTTTCAAAAGATTTTGCTCTGAAAATTTTAAATGAAGGATGAAAAAACGGTTATCGGAAGTATCGCTGCCTTTCTTTCCGGATATGAATACACATGTGAAATGACTACAGACAATCATGAGGCAATAGAGGAAACCGGGTACAACACTTATGATTGTATCCTTTTAAATATTACAGGAGGAAAGAATTTAAGAAGCTGTTTATTTTACAACCAACACCTGGAAAGTTCCAGGCTTCATCTTTCGCCTTGCATTTGGATTTTGCGGGTCAGCCGGTTCAAATTCTGCTGTGGGTAAAAATAGTTCTCCGTTGTTTTTATCAATTGCAATGGTTCTGGCGCCCGTATTTGTGGTAATCGTTCCCATGCCCACAAATTCATTAGCTGACTTTTCATGGTAAACGGATATTGTTCCATCTCTTCCGTTGGGTGTAAAAATTATTTTTTTATTTCCATCAAATGCAGCGCCGTCAACACCTGCGCCCATCGGCAGCTTTGTAATAATTTTTCCGTTGGTGTCATCCATTACTATTAAAAGTTTGTTGTCTGAACAGGTGGAAAACAGTCGGTTGTTTTTTTTGTCAATAGCCAATCCTGACGGGCTTTCTCCAGGCGCTAATGACCATAGTTCAGTTACTTTGAATGTTTTTAAATCAACGACAGCTATCTCACTCTTGTCTTCAATATTTACAAATAATTTTCCTTTGCCATCAGAAACACCTTCCTCGGGTTTTCCATCTAAAGCAACAGTATGAATCACCGTATTTTTTACCGGATCAATGAAAGACAGATTTTTTCCACGGCCATTGTTGGTAATGATTGTTTTGGAAAATGGGTCATACATTATCGCATCGGGATTGTCCCCTGTAGTAGCGATTTGAGTGATAATTGCATTTGTTTTTAAATCGAAAACGGTTACGTTATTTAACCTTCCATTACTGGTGTAGCCTCTGCCAAGCTCATTATCAAAAGCGATACCATGTACGCCTGTAGTATTCGGTATTACCCCAACAGAGTCGCCTGTATTTTCATCCATAATATTTACCTGCGAGCCGTGCGATGCATATATTTTACCGTTATTAACTGCTATATAGTCCCAGCCTCCATCGCTTTGAATGTGAAAAGTTTTTACAACTTTATAATCAATTTTGTTTTGCGCTTTGGCAACTAAGTTACATGAGCAGAAAATTATAATAATTAAAGAAATTTTGTTGGGCATTTTATTAATTTTAGTACAAGGTGAAATTTAATTCTGAAGGAAATCTGTAGCAGGATGAATTTCAAATTTTTGCCTGGATTAAAGATTGCATTTAACTAATTAAATTTCTTTTTTTTTTCAAGATTTTTGATATATGAAACCGGCAAGGTAATTGGAATTCCTTTCTGCTGTTCATTTAAAAATTCAGATTTAAAACAGAATCTGCTTATAGTTTTGCATTTTTTAATTTGAAACAATGCCCGAAGCGTTTCTGTTTTTTTTGACTTTTGTTCTTCCTGCTTTCGCATTTTTTTCAGGTTTTGCAGCAAATTGATTTACACGTTTTAGAATTAATCAACCATAACAGGATACAACCGCTGGATCATTTTTTTATTTTCATAACTAAAGTTGCAACGGTAGTTACATATTTAACATCTGTTATTTTATTGCTTTATGCCATCATCAAAAAAAAGTTTTTATTGCAACGAAAAAGCTGGTTGGTTTTTATTTCTCTTATTTCAACTTCCGCTGTCGTTGATATTCTGAAACATACCGTAAACCGTCCACGCCCTTTTATTACTTATCCTTCGATTCATAATTTGGTTCATGTTTCATCCGCTTCATTTCCCTCAGGGCATGCAGGCGAGGTTTTTGTGTTGGCATCTGCAATCACACTTCTTTTTCAAAAACAAAAATGGTGGATTTTAGCAGTGTGGATATGGGCATTTCTCGTTGCTTATACGAGATTGGTTTTAGGGTTCATTATCCAAGTGATGTTATAGCTTCCATGATTATCACTATTGGCATTGGTACTGCCTTTCCGAGGTTTTTAATTAAACGCGGCTTTCTTCAGCATTAGATGTATCGGGAACGCTTCCACAAAATGTAAAAGATTATGTTTCTCAGAATTACAAAGGTGAAAAAATAAAAGAGGCAGCTATCATCACAAAAGCGAACGGCGAAATAAATTACGAAGCAGAAGTAAAAGAAACAGACTTATTATTTACTAAAGAAGGGCAATTTATAAAGACATCAGAAGCAGATTAAAAATTATAAACCTTTGAAACTGCCTGACGCCTCATAAAAAATGGGTGTTTTTTTGCAGGTTAACTTTTTATTATAAACCGGATCCGGTTTACTCAAATTTTCTTCAGATTCGCTATTTAGGTTTGTGTAAAATTATTTATAACTAAAAATTAAAAACCATGAAAAAAATCTTAGGGCTTGCA
>JBIQMJ010000138.1:0-11193 GCA_044463445.1 Segetibacter koreensis | reverse complement strand
GCTTCTGTAAAGGATCAGGAAGTACAAAAAGCACTGGAGGATCATCGAAAAATAAAATTTTTCGTTGATAAGATAAAAATTTCAGGAAAGGGTAATGAACAAAAAGTAATGCTGGATCTTGCTGACACTCTTGATGATCATATTCTTTTCGAGGAAAGAATTTTATTTCCCCACCTGCAGAAAAAACTTTCGGATGACCAGCTTGAGAAAATAGAAATGCAACTGGTTCAAAAACCTTTTGTGGATAAGTATAAAGATGAATTTTGGGTAAAATCCAAATCATTATAATTGTCTTTCTTAGTTAAAATATTTAATCAGCATTTTGAAAACTGACGTTTTAGCAACCAATGCATGTGCAATTTTATGATGGATCGAAAGCGGGAAATAAATTTTACTATTTTACATAATGATGAAGAAATTGCAGTATCAACTTATGAGGGCGAATTCCGGAATCTCATGGTGTTGATCAATGAAAAAATTTATGTGGAAGATTTTGGGGAATGTAAAGGAATAGGCAGATGTGGTACGTGTTTGATCGTTGCAGAGGGATTAGGCATTTCTGCGTCGGCAATGGAACGAAATGAAAAAAGCACGCTCAAAAAATGTGCATCTCAATATGAAAATCTTCGCTTATCGTGCCAGGTAATGATCAATGAAGGTTTACAAAATGCAGTGATAAAAATAGTGGAAGAACGTGAAGATGTTAGATAGAAATACAGTCACGCTCATTCTCAAATTCACAATCATCCCAAAGTTTGCTCTTTCGTTTTAGATTTATACACAAAATAAAGCCCTTGAAATATTTTCTAGTCATTCTTATTCCCATTTTTATTCCCATTTTTATGAAGGCACAAATAAAAATCCCCGCTTATTATATTCAGAAAAATAGCTTTACTGATTCTTTAAAACAAATAATACAGGATGCAGAACTCGATGGTATTTATGATGCCCGCGAAGATGGAATGGAAAAGATATCTTTTGCCGTGATTGATATGACGGGCCGCAAACCACTGCTGGGCGGGGTTAATATGGATAACTTCATTTATCCGGCCTCTTTATATAAAATGTATGTAGCCATGGAAGTGCTGAACCAAATCAGCCACGGGAGATATTCCCTGTTCAGGTCCTATGTGGTGAAATCCCCGAATGATGTAGACCGTGTAAAAGAAATAAGTTGGGATCCAAGGCCACTTTTGCGGGATGGAGATACAGTAACGGTGGATTATCTCCTGGACCTTATGATCACCCGAAGCGATAATTCCGCAGCCAATTGCCTTATTGATATTGCAGGCAGAAAAAATATAAATAAAACCATGCATGAAAATGGCTGGTATGGCAGTGAAGTAACTCGAAAATATTTGCCACGCAAATTTGAAGATCCCGGATATGATACGATCAGGGGAACAGAAACCTGCGCCTTGCACGCAGCTGATTTTATGTATAAGGTGTACAATAACGAATTGATCAATCCCTGGGTGAGCCAGCAGATGAAAGCTTTGCTGGGCAGGCAATTGGACACTACAAAACTTTCCAATGGCCTTCCATCAAATGTGATGTTTTATCACAAATCGGGATGGTGGAATTTTTTTACCAATGATGTGGGAATTGCAGATGACGGGCAAATAAAATATGTAATTGCTTTGCTGACACCTATTACAGAAGAAGACGTACGTTCAAAAATGAAAGTGGTTTCTGAAAGCGTCTATCACCTTGTAAAAGAAATGCATCAGCATTTGGGGGCTAAATCTTAATTAGTTCCCAATTATTAATATGCTGAAATAAAAATCCTGTTTATTTGTTCTTTCACTGATAAGAAGCATTACGCCGGCAAAGCATATTTCTGAAAGCTGTTCCACACTATACTTTATACTTTTTACCGCTTTTCTTTTTAAAATTGGAATTTAAAAAAAACCTGCCAGCACTTTTGAAATGGTGAAGATGCTGGTAAGAATTACCAAAGTTCCGATCAGGATGAACATAGTTTTCAAAGGCAGTTTACCTACCAGTCTTGCTGCGATTGGCGCGGCGATCAAACCGCCAATGATCAGCCCGGCAATATCTAAAAATGGAATACTTTTTAAGAAAATAAAAAAAGTGATGGAACTGGCAAACACTACAAAAAATTCTGCAAGACAAACAGAACCTACCACATAACGCGGACTTTTCCTTTTTGAAATTAAGGTGCTTGTTACCAGCGAACCCCAGCCGCCACCTGCAAATGCATCGGTAAATCCGCCAATAGACGCCAGCCAGCCGGCACGTTTCACTTTGTTGTGTGGATCTTGTTTTTTAAATGCTTTCCGGATGATAAAATAACCAAGATAAACTGTGTAAAGAGAAACGGGAATACGAACCCAGGTGGAATAGGCCTGCGCATAAAAAGCAAGCGTGGCTCCGATTACAGCGCCTGCAATTCCGGGGATAACCAATGCTTTGAATAATTTTTTATTTATGTTTCCAAAACGATGGTGACTGTATCCCGAAACGCCGCTTGAAAAAACTCTCGCCGAATGAACACGGCTGCTCACTATTGCAGGATTCACGCCGTTTGCCAGCAAAAAAGTTGTGGAGATGGTTCCATAGCCCATGCCCAACGATCCATCTGTCATCTGCGCGAGAAATCCGCAAAGCATCATCATTAAAAAAGATTTTTTATCGACAACGGAAATAATTTCTTTTACTCCTGAAACCATATTCTTTAATGGAATGTATGACAGTATCGTATGGCCCAAAATCATAAAGAAGAATGCAAGCAAGCTCCATTGCACAATCTTTTGCCATTGATGTTTATGACTTGTATTGAGCTTGGTTTGCTTGGCTACGAGAACTTTCGTAATGTCATTGAGGTGTTTAACCTTCTCATCAAAATCGCCGTTCATTCCTTTGCGGATAGATTGCATATTTTCTAAAACATCTTCCATTTCATCAGGAATAAGATCATTGATCACTTCTTTCAATCGTTTGGCGATCGTAGGAGATTTGCCATTGGTGGAAATACCAATTTTGACACTTCCTTTTTTTACAACGGAGCCCAAATAAAAATCACACAAGGATGGCTTGTCCGCCACATTTACCAGCTTCCCTTTTGATTTTGCATCTTCTTTTATTTGTTCGCTGGTTTCAAAACTATTTACTGCAGAAATGATCAGATCTGCTTCTTCAATGTCCTTAATGGAATAGGCTCTTTCGTGCAATTGGATCGTTTCAGTTTCTTCAGCAATCTTCCGTATCGCTTCACTGATCTCAATGGCAACCAGTTTTATTTTGGTTTGTGGAGAATTATTAAGAACCGAATTTAATTTTTCAAACGCTACATTTCCCCCACCAATCACCAGCAATGAAAGTTCCTCAAGTTTAAGGAAAACCGGGAATAAATGATTGCTGTCATCACTTGAGATGATTAATTCTTCAGTAAGAGTGAGCGATTTATTTTGCATGCAAACTTTTAAAAATTAATCTTTGGCATTTACAAATTTGGTTCGATAGGTAAAATCCCCAAAAGATTCATTGCCATTTCTGTTAACTTTAAATTCTCCAAAAAGCAAATCCAACTCAGATAAAATTCCTGCTTCATCAAGGCTTTCTTTGTACAGTTTATTTAAACGATATCCTTCATGATCGCCGCCTAAATTTAAATTGTATTTTCCCACTCCCGTTCCGATAAATCCAATTTCTGAAACCGAAGAACGGCCACATCCATTCGGGCAACCAGTCATTCTTGTAACGATCTTTTCATTTTCAAGTGCATGTTTTGCAAGCAATGATTCAATCTTTGTGAGCAGAGAAGGAAGATATCGTTGAGATTCAGCAAGTGCTAAAGGGCACGTTGGCAGAGCAACACAGGCCATTGCATTTTTGCGGAGTAATGAAGCATTGTCTGTGTGTGCAATAATTTTAAATTCTTCTAAAATATCATTAACCTGTTTTTTGTCTTCCGGCTTTACATCGCTGACGATTACTTTTTGATTAACCGTGCAGCGAAAATTTACTTTTCCGGTTTCAGCGATTTTTTTCAAGGCAGTTTTTAGAGCAACCTGTTCCGTATCCATCACTCTTCCATTTTCTGCATAGGCTGTATAAAACCATTTGCCTTTAAAATCCTGTTGCCAGCCGTAATAATCTTCCCGTTCGGTAAAAACATAGGGCCTCGATTTCTCAAATTGAAAGCCCATGCGCTTTTCAACTTCTCCTTTAAAATTTTCAACACCCATTTTGTCAACCGTATATTTCAATCTTGCCTGCTTTCTGTCTACACGATCGCCATTATCTCTTTGAACAGTTACCACTTCATAAATCGCTTTAAAAGTTTTTTCTCCCGCTGGTACAAAACCAATTTCTGTGGCTAATCTTGCATAAGTATCCGGATTGCCAAAAGTAAAAGCAAGTCCGCCACCGACAGCAAAATTGAAACCAACCAGTTGATTATTTTCAACGATGGCAATTAATCCCAAATCGTTTCCAAATACATCAATGTCATTGTTTGGTGGAATGCAAATTCCCACTTTAAATTTACGTGGAAGGTATGCGTCGCGATACAGAGGATCTGCTTCCAACTTTTTATCAACGATTTTTTCTTCATCCAAAAATATCTCATAATAAGCCCTGGTCTTTGGTTTCAGCATGGCACTGATCCTGGAAGCATAACCAAATATTTCATCATGCAAAGGCGACTGAACAGGATTGGGACTGCACGTTACATTCCTGTTGTCATCACCACAGGCGGCAATGGTATCGAGATGAACGCTATTAAAAACCTGGTGAGTGGGTTTTAATCTTGATTTTAAAACGCCATGCAGTTGAATCGTTTGACGGGTAGTAACTTTCAATTCATCGGTAGAATCCTTTCCGGCAATGTCATTCAGCGCAAGCCATTGTTCCGAAGTCAGAATGCCACCGGGCATACGCAGGCGGATCATGAAACTGTACAAGCGCTCCAATTTCTTTTTCGCTCTTTCTTCCCTGCGGTCACGATCATCTTGCTGGTACATTCCATGAAATTTCATCAGCAATGTGTCTTCTTCACGCATTGAACCGGTTAGTTCATCTTTAATACTTTCTGCAATGGTTCCGCGCAAGGCATCGCCTTCCACTTTTACTCTTTCTAATAATGGTAATTTTTCTGACATTGTTGTGAATGGTGAGTTGTGAATGTTGGATGATTAAGATGAATAGTAACTAAAATAAAATCAGTATTATTTGTTTGTTTACTGCCTTCCGTTTTTTTCTTTCTGCATTCAGCCTAATAAACATCTGTAAGATATCTTCCTGTTTCTTTTAAATTTTCCAAATATTGTTTGGCATCTTCTTCTGATCTTTCACCGAATGTTTCGATGATTTTTAAAATCGTTTGCTCTACATCAATGCTCATCGGTTCTTTAGCACCGCACAAATACACATAACTTCCTGCTTCCAGCCATTCAAAAAATTCTGCACCTTTTTTCTGAATTTTATGTTGTACATAAATTTTTTCGGACTGATCTCTTGAAAAAGCAGTGTCAATTTTCGTGAGCAAATTGGTTTCAACGAAATTTTGAATTTCTGTTTGATACAAAAAATCAGAAATGAAATGCTGCTCACCAAAAAATAGCCAATTCTTGCCTGAAGCACCCGTTGAATCTCTCTCCCACAGAAAGGAACGAAACGGTGCAATGCCTGTGCCGGGGCCAATCATGATCACATTTTTATCTTCTTCCGGCAAACGAAAGTTTTTGTTGGGAGAAATATAAAATGGCAGTTCGTTGTCTTCATTCAGCAGCGATAAAAATTCAGATGCGAGCCCATGCTTCAATTCATTGTTTATTGTAAAACAATTTTTTGCAACTGTGATATGAACTTCTCCGGGATGGGCTTCCGGTGAAGACGAAATGGAATACAGCCTGGGTGCGATTGGTTCCAAAATTTTCAGAACTTCTAAAAACTGGTTCGAATCTTTTACAGAATAGATTTTCAACAAATCCAGCAGATCAATTTTTGTTGCCGGGATTTCCTGCTGAACCACAGAAGCATATTTTTTTACTACACGTTCCGGCAAATTCAGGATATTTAAATTTTTCTTTAAAAGATCATACACTGAAGTCAGTTCATCTTTGTAATCAAGAGTGGTAGCAGGATCAATGGCAGCGATCTCAATAATTCTTTCAACAATTTCTTTTTTATTTTCGGGAATGATACCGATCGAATCACCCGGTAAATAGCTCACATCATCAGCTTCAATTTCGATGTGAAAAGTTTCTTTATTACTTCCGATATCATTAAGGTTAATGTGAGAAATTATCTTCCCATTGTATATTTTTCTTGTTGACGTTTTTTTAGTTGCAGGAGCAGGTCTGGTTGAAGGTGCACTTTGTGAATTTTCATTTAAAGTGCTGATTATTTTTGAAAACCATTCATCTGCTTCGACATCATAATCCACATCACATTTCTGCAGAGGCGCGATTCTATTGGCTCCCAGCTTATTCAATTGGGCATCCACATCTTCGCCGGCTTTGCAAAAAAGAGGGTAAGCAGAATCACCCAATGCGAGAACACTGTATTTTAATTTGGAAAGTTTCAATTCATTCTGATGTACAAAATCATAAAACTTTTGTGCGGCTTCGGGCGGTTCACCGTCGCCATGCGTACTCATAATGGTCAACAAATATTCTTCCTTAGAAAGATCAGTAAGGCGATATTGATCGAGCCCTTGAATCTTTGCATTAATCCCCGATTTTTTTGCTTTTGCGGCAAAATCTGTTGCAAGCCTTTTTGCATTTCCTGTTTCTGTTCCATAAGCAATCGTAATCTTTTGAACAACATTTTTTGCAACAGGCTTCACTTCCGGTTTTTGTTTGGAAAGAACACCATTGAGGTATCCATTGATCCAGATGAGTTCATCATTGCTGGAAGTATTGATGAGTTCTAATAACGTGTTTAATTTTTGCTCAACTAACATTTGGAATTTTTTCGGGTTGAAGGTTTGGGATTGATTGATTCAATGGTTTGAAATAAAATTCTTTGCTTTCGCTGTTTTCGAGCCATCTGAAATTTTCATGAAGGGAAACAACACGGCCAATGATGATCAGGGTTGGAGAAACAAAATTGGTCACTGAAATATTTCTTTTGAAATCATACAAATTGACAATCTTCACATTTTGAAAAGGTGTCGTTGCCTGTTGAATTATTGCCAGTAATTTATCCTCATGAATGTGATGCGTGGTTAATTTTTCCACCACATTTATAAGTGTTTCAGAGGACATGTAAAACACCAAAGTATCTTCAGTATTCGCCAGCTCTTTCCAATATTCATCAGTAACAACATCGGATTTATAATAAGTAAGGAAACGAACAGAAGTGGCGTAACCTCTTGCTGTCAGCGGAATTCCGGCGAAGGCCGCCGCACCCAGGGCAGCGGTCACGCCAGGAATGATCTCATAAGGAATATCATGAGCAACGAGTGTTTCCAACTCATCTAAAATGTTTGAGAAAATAGAAACATCACCGCCTTTTAAACGCACCACCAATTTTCCCAACAAAGCATTTTCTACCATCAACTCATTGATCGTTTTTTGCGGTGTTGAAATTCCGCGACGGCATTGTTTACCTACATAAATAATTTCTGCATTTGGCGAAATATAATTTGTCAATATTTCTTTGCTTACTAAGCGATCTACCAATATAACATCTGCATGTTGCAGATAACGTGCGGCTTTCAGGGTTAGTAATTCCGGATCGCCAGGACCCGCTCCTGCAAGAATTACTTTTCCGGTTTTGAATGGTGAATGCATATTTTACTCTACCAAATTAGTAGGATTAAAAGGTAAAAAAAATTTAGTGTTTATTGAATCATGCAGGCCCCGACTGTCACACAACTGGTTTCGTCAATTAAAATAGCGCCACCGTTTTGTCTCAGTTTTTCGTAAGAGTCAAATGCTATGGGCGAAGCTGTTTTTATTTTAGCTTTAATAATATCGTTCAACACTGCTTTTTCAGGAGAATAATTTTTATTCAAAGTATTCACGTCAAGCTGGTATTCAATTTCCTTTACCACACTTCTCACGCGGCTGCTGTTGGTTTGCAATAAATATTTATTTCCCGGAACCAAAGGTTTATTGTCCATCCAGCACAATAAAACTTCAAATTCCTGTTCCAGTTGTGGCTGGTTATTTTTCGGTACGATCAGATCGCCGCGGCTCACATCAATATCATCTTCCAAATGAAGAACAACACTTTGCAATGCATACGCTTCCTCAACTTCCTTGCCGTCAATTTCAATTGCTTTAATCACGCTTTCAACTCCTGAAGGAAGAACGGTAACCGCATCGCCTTTGCGATAAATTCCGCTGATCACTTTTCCGGCGTATCCCCTGTAATCGTGTAATTCCGGGGCTTGTGGCCTGATAACATACTGGACAGAAAATCTTCCATCGGTAAGATTCACATCAGAATCCAATTGTACATTTTCGAGGTAAGTCAATAAAGATTCACCTTCATACCAGGAAAGATTGGCAGAATTTTCAACAATATTATCACCATTCAAAGCGCTCATCGGAATGTATTTGATACTTTTCAGACCAAGCGATTTTGCGACCTGTTCATAATCAATCACAATGTTATTATAAACATCTTCAGAATAATTTACCAGATCCATTTTATTGATTGCCACAACGATGTTTGGAATATTTAGTAACGACGCTATGATAGAATGGCGGCGGGTTTGCTCGACCACTCCGTTCCTTGCATCAATCAAAATAATTGCAAGCTGTGAATTGGAAGCGCCGGTCACCATATTTCTTGTGTATTGAATATGCCCGGGTGCATCAGCAATTATGAACTTGCGTTTTGGAGTGGAAAAATATTTGTAAGCCACATCAATCGTGATTCCCTGTTCACGTTCAGCACGCAAACCATCTGTCAGAAGCGCAAGATCAATCTCACCATTGAGCTTGTTTTTACTTTGCTTTTCAATTGCTTCGAGCTGATCAATTAAAATCGATTTGCTGTCGTACAACAATCTTCCGATCAAAGTACTTTTTCCATCGTCAACGCTTCCGGCGGTTATAAATCTTAGTATGTCCATTTTTGGAAGTTTTAGTTTGAAGTTCTGTTTAGAAAGTTTAGATTGTTTAGGGAGTTTAGATTCATTATAACTAATAATTAATATTTAAAAATACCCTCCCTTTTTTCTATCCTCCATCGCTGCTTCAGAGACTTTATCGTCAATTCTTGTTTCACCACGTTCGCTGGTTTTTGTAGCAATGATTTCTGAAATAATTCCGTCCACATCTGATGCGTTCGATTCTACTGCAGCGGTACAAGTCATATCCCCCACCGTGCGGTAGCGAACTCTTTTAGTTTTGATCTCGTCTGTCGGATCAAGTTTGATAAAATTGGAAACTGCCACCAGTTGCCCCTGGTGTTCGATCACTTTTCTTTCATGAGCGAAATAAATCCGGGGCAATTCGATCTTTTCTCTTTTAATATAATTCCAGATGTCTAATTCAGTCCAGTTGCTGATTGGAAAGGCACGAACATTTTCACCTTTATGAATTTTACCGTTATAGATATTCCATAATTCAGGCCTTTGCAATTTTGGATTCCATCCGCCAAATTCATCCCTTACGGAAAAAATTCTTTCTTTCGCTCTTGCTTTTTCTTCATCTCTTCTGGCTCCACCGATCAATGCATCAAATTTGAATTCTTCAATCACATCCAGCAAAGTATAGGTCTGCAACTGGTTCCTGCTGGCGAATTTTCCTTTTTGTTCAGTAAGATTTTTTTCTTTGATGGTGTCTTCCACTTTTCTTACGATCAGTTTTTCACCAATTTTTTCCACTAGCTTATCACGAAATTCCAATGCTTCAGGAAAATTGTGGCCTGTATCAATGTGCACTAGTGGAAATGGAAATTTGCCGGGCCGAAAGGCTTTCAAGGCAAGGTGCACAAGGGTTATAGAATCTTTCCCTCCTGAAAACAATAAAGCCGGATGTTCAAATTGTCCGGCCACCTCGCGCATGATATGAATGGCTTCCGATTCTAATTGTGCTAAATAATCTAAACGATATTGACTCATTTTTTTTCGCTTTTTTAATTTCATTAAGAGGCTTCCTGCTGATGCACATGAAGTCCACATTCTTTTTTCGTATTGTCTTCCCACCACCAACGCCCGGCTCTGAAATCTTCGCCCGGTTTGATGGCCCGTGTACAAGGCGCGCAGCCGATGCTTACAAATCCGCGGTCATGCAAAATATTGTAAGGAACGTTGTTTTTATTGATATAATCTTTTACTTCCTGGGTGGTCCAGTGGAGCAAAGGATGATATTTAATGATCTGGTTGCTTTCATCCCACTCCACCTGTTGCATGTCATGACGGTTTGGTGAATGTTCCGCTCTGATCCCTGTTATCCAAACCGCATTTCCTTTTAAAGCTCTTTTTAACGGTTCTACTTTTCTTACATAGCAGCAGGCTTTTCTTTCATCAACAGATTCATAAAAAGAATTGGGGCCATGTTCTGCAATATACGGTTCGAGTAAATTATGGTCAGGATAGTATGCACGGATTTTGGTATGATATCTTTCGTTGGTGGCGCTCCAGCAGGAATAAGTTTCTTCAAAAAGGCGTCCTGTATCTAAAGTAAAAATTTTTACAGGAAGCTGGTTGGTTAAAATTTTATCAGTGATTAACTGGTCTTCGTAACTGAAGCTGGTTGAAAAAGTAACCTGGCCGGGAAATTCTTTTACCAGATAGCGGATCACTTCTTCGATTGGTTCATGTTCTGCTATGGCCGCTATTTGAGTGGTTTGATTTTGAAAAAACTTTGGCATTTTTAAACAGGGGTTATAAAAAAAGAATTGGGATAAAAGAGCATTGCTTCTGAAGTAAACAAGATCAACAGCATCGCATGCTATAGGAGAGCGGGCACATGTTCAAATAGAAAATTGATGAACTCATGTTGTAAATTTGAATAGTCTACTGCGAAGGTAGGGTAATATCATTTAAAAAAATTAATTTTTTATAAAAAAATATTTTGAATAAGCTAAAAGGCGCTATTGTAAAGGATTTCAGAAGAGAAATACAAATTCATGATTTTTATCGATTTACTGGTAATAATCAAAACTCCTCTGGCAAAACCTATTAACTTTACAACATGCATAATAAATTGTCAGGATGGGATGATACGATAGTGGCTATTGCCACGCCGCCGGGAATTGGGGCGA
>JBIQMJ010000137.1:0-11194 GCA_044463445.1 Segetibacter koreensis | reverse complement strand
CAATTAATATATGGCGCTTTTATGGCGGGTTTGCATGCGGCAACGGCAGCGCCAACCTGGCCTACCATCAACGGTCAATGGTTCCCGGATTCAATGAGTAGGCTTTCTCCCGGTTGGAAAAACTTCCTTGATAACAGAATCACCGTTCAATTTATTCACCGTGGATTTGCGTATACGCTCCTGATTCTTGTATTTATTTGGACAGCCCACGCAAGAAAGTTCAGGGGAAGTGCGTTATTTTTAAGAACCAAATATCTTCCAATGATTTTAGTTCTTTTACAGGTATTGCTGGGAATAACTACCGTTCTTACGTCTCCCTTTGGAGATAACCTGGTTTGGTTTGGTGTAGCACATCAATTGGTAGCCATATTATTTTTGATGTCGATCATGTTTATGCTTTATATCATCCGGCCTGCGATAGTGAGCCAAAACTTTTTTTAACGGGTTGAAATAATTAAGAGAATGAAGAATCTTTTTCACAATTTTTATTACTCGTTTCCGATTCAGTTATTGTTGCTTCATTTTAGAAAATCACAGGTGTTATTAATTCTCTGGCTTATTTTATTTCTTACTATTTCCGGTTATTTTATGGGGTCATTCGGCGCCAACACTTTATTTCTGGCTCCTGAATATTTAGGAACGGTGAATGCAGCAGGCGCTGCTATTACCGGAGTGGCAACAGGAATATTTATAATGAGTTGGAATATTACTACTTTTATTTTACACAGCGGCAGGTTCCGTTTTTTGGCTACCAGTTCACAACCTTTTTTAAAATATTGTCTTAATAATGCCATTATACCGGTGGCCTTTTTAATCCTGTATTTCCTGGAAGCGTTATATTTTGACAGGGTAAAAGAGTTGATTCCCTTAAAACAATTTTTGTTTATCGTAGCCGGATTTACGGGGGGCTTTTTACTTATTCTTTTAGTTTCTTTTCTCTATTTTTTTGGCGCAGACAGAACTATAATCAGAACGTTGCCACCGGTTTTAAAAGATATCGATGAAAATAAAATTCCTGAAACAACGGAAGAAAAAATCCTGGCAGATGATTTTGGCCTGCCGGTAAAAAACTATCTGAGCACCAGGTTCAAAATAAAAAAAGTAAGATCAGTAAAGCATTACAGCCAAAATTTTTTAGATGTTATTTTTAAACGCCATCATTTTTCGGCAATGCTTTCGATTTTGTTTGCGTTCATTTTTATGGTGTTCATTGCTTTTTTCCTGGACAACCGTTTTTTTCAAATACCCGCTGCTGCCAGTATCCTTTTGTTTTTTGCTATTTTAATTTCGGTGATGGGAGCGCTTTCTTATTTTTTAAGAAGCTGGAGCTTATTATTGATGATCCTTCTTTATGCTGTATTAAATGTTCTTTATAAATATGACGTGATTGACCCTAGAAATAAGGCCTATGGGCTCAATTATTCAAATCCCCGGAGACCATCTTATTCTTTGGAAGGACTTGAATCAATCAGCACCCCAGCGAAAATAGATTCAGATAAAAAAAACATGATCAGCATTTTAGATCATTGGAAACAAAATCAGCCGGAGGAAAAACCTTTGATGATACTCTTTAATTTTAGTGGAGGCGGTCTTAGAAGCGCTGCTTTTTCAATGAATGTATTGCAGGAATTGGATAGTATTACGGAGGGTAAAATAATGAGCCAGACAGTCTTGATGAGTGGTGCTTCAGGAGGAATGCTGGCAGCCGCTTATTTCAGGGAATTGTACAGGTTGAAAATAAATGGTGCACGTATTAATCCAGAAGATAAAAAATATCTAAATAATATTTCTGAGGATTTGCTTAATCCTGTCTTTTCTTCTCTGATAACCAGGGACCTGCTTTCTCCTACTCAAAAATTTTCGTATGGGCATTACCGTTATGTCAAGGACCGTGGCTACGCATTTGAAGAAAAGCTGAATCTTAATACGGGCTTTATACTGGATAAGCCAATTGGCTTTTATGAGATGGATGAGAAAAAGGCAAGAATTCCCTTACTGATTTTAAATTCAACTATAACGCGTGATTTTAAAAAAATGATGATTTCGCCGCAGCCCATCAGTTTTATGATGCGGGCTTCATTCAGGGACAGTACCTCACAGTTTACCGGCCCGGATGCCATCGACTTTGGTGCATTTTTTAAAAATATGGAGCCGATGAATTTAAGAATGTTAACCGCGTTAAGAATGAATGCTACTTATCCTTATGTTTTACCCGCGGTCTGGTTGCCTTCCAAACCAATTATTGATGTGATGGATGCAGGGCTTCGTGACAATTCGGGTGCGGAAACTTCTTATCGTTTTTTAAATATTTTTAAAGACTGGATCAATGAAAATACACGTGGAATATTGCTTGTCCAGGTCAGATCAAGAAAAAAAGGTAGCTGGGACAACGGCTATAATATTGGCGGTATTTCTGATATTATTACCAATCCTTTTACTATGATGCAAACCAATTGGTTCACGTTACAGGATTACTTCCAGGAAGATGAGCTTTCCTACTTGCAAAATTCTTTTGGGAGCAGGCTTCACCGGGTTTCTTTCATGTATGTGCCTCAAAGTGCAGAAGGCGAAGCGCCACTTAATTTTCATTTAACTGCCAGGGAGAAAAAAGAAGTGAGCGCCTCATTGCTCAGAGAAAATAATAGTAAAGCTTTGCGACAAATTGAAAGTTTATTACGAACTGATTCGACATTACAGAAGAGGCTTTTAAAACCAGCCTCTTCTTTTAAAAATCCAGATCATCCAAACGGGGATAATCAGCATTAGCCCCACTGCAATAAAAAAACCGTAGGGATTGTGAAGCCACGGAATTTGTACAAAATTCATCCCAAAAATTCCACCAATAACGGTGGCTGGTGCAAGCAGGCAGGTAACCACAGCCATTACTTTCATCACTTCATTCATTTTTAAATTGACATTGCTCAGATAAAGATCCTGTAGGTTGATCATCATGTCGCGGTAATTTTCTGCCAATTCATTCGCCTGTATAATATGGTCATAAATATCCTTAAAATACCTTTCTGTTTTTCTTTCTATCAGGTTGGTTTCGCTGCGCAAAATTCCATTTATCATTTCCCGGACCGGTGAGATATTTCTTTTTAAAAAGATTAATTCTTTTCTCAAAAAATTGATTTTAGCAAGGGTTCTTGTATCGGCGTGGTGAATAATATCATCTTCCAGGTCTTCAATCTTTTCTCCCAGCTTTTCCATTACCACAAAATATTTATCCACGATAAGGTCAATGAGAGAATAAAATAGATAATCAGATTTTCCGTCTCTCACCTTGCTCCCTTTTGTTTTTATTTTTTGACGAAGAAGATCAAATACATCCCTTGAAGCATCTTCCTGGAAACTCAAAACAAAATTATTTCCAAGAACAATGCTGATCTGTTCACTTTCTACAGAAATCATATTGTCATTAAGATAGAGCATGTTTAAAAGGCAAAATATAAGATGATTCAATTCATCCATTTTTGGCCTTTGGCCTGAGCTTAAAATATCTTCGGCAATGAGAGGATGTATACCAAAATGATCGCAGATTTTGTCAATATCAGATTTTTTTAATCCATCAAGATTGATCCAGACATTTTTTGAGCTGTATAAATATTTGAAAGTATCTTCTATTGAATCCAGTTGCCGGCAATCCAACTCTGTGTAATCGTACTCATATACAAAGATTACAGTTTTCTCAGGTTCTTTTCTCAATGGGGCAATCGTAGGATTTACCTGAAGAACCTTTTTAGTAAACAGCCTTTCCAGGGGCTTTATGAATGACAGATATTCTTCTGCTTTCATGTGTTGAATTATTTTTTGCTAAAAAAAATAAGAACTAAAGTTTAATGCGGGGAGAATCTATTTTGATTACTGATTTTGGAACACTGCTCACCCATATATCCCTGTAAATTTTCCAATTGCCTGCTTCCAATTGCCAGAGAGCAATGTAGGATCCTTTATCAGCCTGTTCGCCTTTTTTATTCAACAATAAATATTTTCCTTCTTCTACGAGTATCGTACTATCGCCCCATATTTTTATGGTGTTTAATTCTAAATCGGTTGACCCCTGCCTGATTAATTCTGTGAAGTAATGGCCAATTTCTTTTCGCCCTTCTATTGGTAGGCGGTTGGCCCACATTAATTGGGCGTTGGTAGTAAATGATTGCGCAATTTCTGCAGAGTCTGAGTCTTTGTATGATTTTATGAAATGCTGGTTTGATTGCATCACAGAAGCTTCACCTTGTTTAATATCAAAGGCAGAGGCAGATTTTTCTATTTCCATTTTATCCTGTTGATTGCACGAAACCATTGCAAATGAAAGAAGAATCAAAAGGAATCCGGAAGTAAGGTTAACAGGCATTTGAAAAAAATTAGTGAATTAAAAAGTGAAATAAAGATAAAAGGAACCTTAGTAAAAAAGTTACATTAATTTTTTTGCTTTTTCAAAATCTTCCGGGGTATCAATTGAAACCGGACTTTCATCGGTAAGAATCATTTTAATTTTAATACCGTTTTCAAGGTAGCGGAGCTGCTCCAGTTTTTCAATTTTTTCAAGCGGCGTTGGTTTGCCTGAAGTGAAATTCAACAGGGCTTTTTTTCTGAATGCGTAAATGCCGATATGTTTAAAATAAACCTGTTCCGGATTTTTTTCACGTGGATAAGGAATCACACTTCTTGAAAAGTAGAGCGCATTATAATTTTTATCGACTACTACTTTTACGTGATTAGGATTATTGATTATTTCTTCGTTTACTGTTGGATACATGAGCGAGGCTACCTCTACTTCTTCATGGGGATCATTTTCAAAAGCCTTCAGCAGGTTTTTCAGCATTATTTTTTTTACAAATGGCTCATCGCCCTGAACATTTACGACAATGTCGACCTCGATGCCGGCAACCGCTTCAGCGATTCTGTCGCTTCCGCTTTCATGAGGTTTTTTGCTCATAATGGCATAACCGCCATTTTGAATAATTTCATTAAAAATGATTTCACTGTCTGTTACTACGATCACTTCGTCAAACAGTAAAGTTTTTTTTGTGTTTTCGTAAGTATGTCTGATAATTGTTTTATCCCCAAGCACCTGCATCAGCTTTCCCGGAAAACGGGTGGCAGCATAACGGGCAGGGATAAACGCAATTGTTTTCATTGATTTTAATTTTTAGTTCAGGCTTTCATCTTCATATTCCAATGAATGAGAATCAAAATTTTCTGTAAGATTTTCACTTTCATATTTGCAGGAAGAACATTGATACACATTTTTTGCTGAAATAGCATAGCTGCCGAAAAGCCAGGTTAGTATTGCTGTTGCAATGTTTACGGTTGTTTGCTTAGGAACCAACTGGATAGTTTTACTTCCACATTTTGGGCAAATGGCGTTTTGCCGGTAAGTCTCGTCAAATTCTTCCAATAAGATATTTGCCGTGGATTCATCTTCTTTTCTTACCACTAATTTAATTCCTCCGACAGCGTTGGATAATATCGGATCTACAGTAACTGTAAATTCATCTTTTAAAAAGCATTCTATGCCTGCGGATTTCATTCTTGTTAGAAAAATATGAGCAGTAAAATAATTTTGAAAAGTGCGGATGGTAACAAAATTCATTAATTCAGCATTGAATGAATTAAAATTACAGTATTTGGTTGAATGAAAAATGAGAAAAGATGTTATAGAATTGAAAATTGAGAATTCAAAAATTAATAAATGAAAATTGACATAAAAACCGGAATCGCTATCAACTCCGCTTTTTATTCTTTAAAAAATGCTTTAAACTTAATTATTGAGCATCAGCGGCATTACCAGCATCAGCAAATCTTCATTTTCTTCCTGTTCTGTCGGTTTGATAATACCAGCTTTTGTAGGAGTGCTTAATTCAATTATAATTTCATCTGTATCGGCCGCGCTCAGCATTTCAATCAAAAATCTGGCGTTAAAGGCAATTTGCATATCTTCTCCATCATACTGGCAGGCCATTCTTTCGTTTCCTTCAAAACTAAAGTCAACATCCTGTGCAGAAAGTTGTAATTCGCTGCCTGTAATGGAAAGGGCTACCTGGTTGGTGCTTTTATTACTGAACACATTGATGCGCCGCAGTGCATTTTGAAAATCATTTTTATTAACAGTCAGTTTGTAAGGATTATCCGGAGGTATCACCACTTTATAATCAGGAAACCGTGCATCGATAAGCCGGCAAACCAATTCAATACCTTCCTGTTTTATAAAGAGATGATTGGGGTTGTAAGAAATGGTCAATTGCGCGTCGGTATTGGGAAGCACATTTTTTAATAAGTTCAATGGCTTTTTGGGAACTACAAATGAAACATTTTCAGGAGAAGAAATATCGGTGCGTGAAAACCGCACAAGACGATGTGCGTCGGTGGCAACTGTGGTAATTCCATTTTGGGAAAGTTCAAAAAACATTCCTGTCATTGCGGGTCGAAGTTCATCCGTGCTGGTGGCAAAAAGGCATTTATTAATCGCAGTAACCAGTGCAGAAGAAGGCATTGTAAATGATTCAGCGCTTTCGGGCAAAGGCTCTTTTGGAAAATTCTCGGGGTTTTCACCCATTATTTTATATTTTCCATTGTCACTGGTTATTTCTATTCCGTTGTTTTTATCGATATTAAAAGTAAGTGGCTGTTCGGGAATATTTTTAAGAGAATCGTGGAGGATTTTTGCCGGAATACAAACACGCCCGCTGTCTTTTGCTTCAACATCCAGGTGAATTTTCATTACGGTTTCAAGATCAGTTGCCACGATGGTAAGCCTGTTATTCTCTATTTCAAATAGAAAATCTTCGAGAATTGGCAAAACAGTGTTCGCGCTGATAACGCCATTTATTTGTTGAACATGCTTTAATAATTGCGAAGAGGAAACAATGAACTTCATATAAAATGTTTAATGCCAAAGATAAAAGATTCAAATTAATGATAAGAAATAAAAATCAATATATAAGAGAAACAGGAAAAGATTATAGGACAGCAATTCGGCTACAAAAATATTCCTACAATTTATTATTTCTTTCTTTGCGTATTTCTTTTTTATAAGCTATAAAATTACTGGCAGTCAGGGCGATGTATAATGCAATCATAAAAATTTGTACCCAAAAATTAGCCGGCTTATCTTTTGAAAAAGAGGCTGCTAAATGAAATGCTTCAATAATAATCAGTAACAAACCTATGGAAACGGCTACCAGGTACCACTTCTTCTTTTTCAATTTATTTTCAATTTCAATTGATTGCAAAATTAGGATTTTTAATAGTGGTAATTTTTCATCAGCCACTTTGGTTTTGTTGTAAATAGTAAAACCTATTTTTGTATCAATATTAAATGTATGGAAGTAAAAAGTAATAGAATTGCATTGCTGGTTGATGGAGACAATGCACAATCAAAAATGATGGACCTTGTATTGGAAGAAGCTTCCAAATATGGGAAGGTAACGATCAGGAGAGTGTATGGCGACTGGACCACGCAGCACATGAATCACTGGAAAAGCCAACTGAATGAAATGGCTTTTAACCCGATTCAGAAATTTTCTTATACCACGGGAAAAAATTCTACCGACAGCGCTTTAATTATTGACGCCATGGATATTTTACATGCTGACCTGGTAGATGGTTTTTGTATTGTTTCGAGCGACAGTGATTATACGGGGTTGGCAAAAAGAATCAGGGAAGCAGGAATTTTTGTGATGGGAATTGGAGAAGAAAAAACACCGGCTGCTTTTGTAAAGTCCTGCGAAATTTTCACTTATGTTGAAAATCTTGAGCCTAAGGCTGAAACGCCAGAAACGCCTGAAAAAAAGGAAACAGTCAAAAAACATAAAACAAAAACCACCAGTAACGTTAATAAAAAACTCATCAACAAAGCCTACGATATGAGCATCAATGAAAGCAATGAGGCTTATATTTCTACTTTAGGAATTAATCTTCGAAAATTAGATCCAAGTTTTGATGTGCGCACTTATGGTTGCAAAACGCTAACGCAATTTTTTTCAAAACTGCCGGGCTTTGTGGTCGTGGATAATGTGATCAATGGTTTGAACAATCCGTTGATCAAAAAGAAATAGTAATTATTCCTTCGTTTACTACAATTCCGGCGGATTATCTTTCCAATTCCACAAATACCTTGAAGCATAAGTGCGATACGGACTCCATTTCAATGAAATTTTTTCTATTTTCTTCAACAGAATTTTTTTATCGGTTTCTTTTAGATTGTACAACTTGATAACGCCTTGTTTTAATCCCAAATCATCGAGTGCAAACACATCTTCGCGGCCAAGCGTAAACATTAAAATCATTTCGACCGTCCATTTTCCCACACCTTTTATTTGTGTTAGCAATGTGATAACTTCTTCGTTTTCCATCTGATGCAATTTTCCATCGGTGATTTTGTTTTCTATAAAAAATCTGCAAACATTATGAACATAAGACGCTTTGGCGTTTGAAAAGCCAATACTGCGAAAAGTCTCAGCAGGAGTTTGTAAAATTTGTTTTGCGGTGGGTTCTTTGCCATCAAAAAGATCTAAAAATCTTTTGTACAAAACCTTTGCAACTGTGGTACTTAATTGTTGACTTAATATCGAAGAACACAAACGCAAATACACTTTATTTCTTTTTTCCAAAATAAAAGCCGGTTGCGAATCAATTACTTTTTTAAGTTTTTTATCTTTTGATAAATGGGAAATATGGTTCATTTAAATTATCCTTTTCTTCTGTTAATGAATTCAGCCTTTTTTGCAGTTTTTTTTGGTTTAATTTTAATTGCTGAAGAGTTTTTTTATTGTCTGCGATATCGCTAAACATATTTGTAGTGATACCTATTAACGAATGTAATAAGTTATTATTAGCCTGATAAATGGCTTCTTGATTAAAAGCATCGCCTATAGAATTGATTTTGCTGAAATCCATTGTTATTTCTGTATCGCTGTACAATATTTCTTTTGGTACTAAAAGAATCTCACTTAATTTTTCAACCATCGGTTCAGATAAGTGTGTAGTTCCGTTCTCTATTTTGCTATAAGCAGCCTGGCTTTTCTCTAATTGTTTGGCAATATACTTTTGTGAATAGCCTCTGAATTCCCGGCAATGCCTGATGTTATTAAACCGTTTCATAGTTATAAATTATTCGCCTAAAGTAATATATTATAACGGAAAAATCTTGCATCAGCCATTTCTGCTTTAGAAATTTGTGTAGTGATTTTTTCCAAATAACTTAAAACTACTTTTTATGAAAAATTTACTTACTGCTTTATTAATGGTTCTTATTGGAACTATTATAATTACTTCCTGCACCAAAACTGATTTAAATGATCCTGGAGCAACTTTTCAAAGCCTTAACTCTCCAAATGTCAATCCAAATGTGCCTGAATGCGGGATTGGCTATCATTGGGATTATTATTTAAATAAATGTGTGCCTGATTGTTCTTCAGGTTACCATAATGATTCTATCACAGGTGCTTGTGTTGTTGATGCAGGAGGAGCACCTTCTCCAATAACAGTTGTAACGAATCCAAATAATCCGGTTGAAATTGTCGGTTCCGATCATAATTCAGGGATGACAAATATTATTCCTAACTATGATTATGGTCAATTACTACCTACCGAAGAAAATGGTTTAGCTTATGTGAAAACCTGGCAATATTCCGCTGGTTTTGATACAACAAATTTTATGGAGGGTATTAATTGGATAGAAGCACACTTTGGAGAACCGGTGGTTATGCCAAAGCATGATTTTGACAACGGAATAACCGAAGCATATTCTCAAGCATTCATATCCTTAACTGAAAAGAATTATTTGACAGATTTATCCAATGAAATCAAGAGTTTTACTACTGATAGTGTAGATATTCCTACTCAATCGCAGTATAATACTTATGCAAATACTTTGATAAGTTATGAAAATCAAATTGGGAACGATGGCAATTTAGATTCTACTGCCAGATTTGAGTTATATGCGATTTTTGCTGTAGCGAGATATAGTACGGTATATGCTATTAATTATGGTATTAATAATAGTGGTGGAATAATTGCCTATCAGTCAATGCAAACAATGTCCCTTTGGCCTTCGTGGTTGCATTTGGGAAGGATAGTAAGTGCAGATTGTTGGGGTGCTTTAGGCGGTGTTATTATTGGTGCTGTTGAATCCCTGCCTACTGGTGGCACAGCAGCAGTACCCTTAATGGTAGCTAATGGTACTAAGGCGGCCGTTGTGTCTTCAATTGGTTCATTAGGCTCCCAGATTTATAACCATTACAACCCAAACTAGAAATTATAAAATAATGGCAAGAAAGAAAACTTCGTGGAAGATTTATGTTATTCGAGACATTATTGTTTGTATTGTTCTGCTAACAGGATTATTAATAAACAAGCGTTTTGACCTGTTCGGATATGGAAGTGATAGTTATATTTCTTTGATAAGACAGACGGTATTTACTTTTTTACTTTTACTGATATGGGATCTTATATTGTGGAGAAAGCGAACAAAAAAAACCGGAGAATAAGACCGATATTTAATGATTTACTATATCATCCGTTGTAAAAGACTTGTTTGGCAAAATAAAGTATTCACCGCAATTGCTTTACAGACAGAAGTGTGAGTGAGGCCACGGGTGAATATTTCAAAGTTAAATAGCTGCACAGAGTGGTTAGATACCTGCTATAAAAAAATTATATGGATCTAAAAAAAGAATATAAGGTATGTACATGGAAAAATATTTACATGTTTCATTGGATCATTAATCCGGGCATTGGCATAAACGAATTGTTTTTAGGCCAACGAGTGCCGAAATTAATGCTCATTAAAAAAAATTCTACCAAACCTCTTCCTGAAAAATCTTTTATTCCTTGCCCTCATTGCGGTACAATTCATTCGTCATTAGAGTGGAGTATGCAGAATAAAACAGCTTTGAGAAACTGGTTCGGCCTCTATTGTAATCATTGTGGGAAAGTAATTCCCTGCCTTGGAAATCTCACTAGTTTGAGTATCATTATAATTACGTTCCCTTTATGGATTTGGTTTATTAAATTATGGAAAAAAACTGGCTGATAAATCAAAAAGAAAAGTCTTCAGGGCCATTAAAACTAGGTTCTCCTGAATATATTGTCTGGCTTGAGGGGTTAAAGATTGGCCTTGGGTATTATATATTAACTGGAGTTTCCCCAAAAATGCCCAATAATTTCCTATAATCCTTACCAGACAATG
>JBIQMJ010000136.1:0-11224 GCA_044463445.1 Segetibacter koreensis | reverse complement strand
ACAAACCTATTAACCATTTAAAACATGCCTTGGCTGCCTAACCGCACAACAGGTATTTGGAATATATTTATGAAGAAGAGATTAATCCTTGTTGCAATAACCACCTGCATAACGATCTTTGCAGCGGCAGGTAATAAAATTGACCGGAAAAGCAAATTAAAAAATCCCGGAACTCCTCTTTCAGATTCTGTGAATACCAACGTAGTTCTTGAGCCATTTACCTATTTTGAAAATTTTCAAAGTCGCGATCTTGGCGCATGGGCCTCTTATCCGCTGTGGCAGGATAATGCTTATGATGCGAATTTCCAGGTTGGAAAGATGGTACCTGGTGATCCCAATCTGTCTATCGTAGGTAAAGTAACTCCCTATTCCAATGTGGACAATTACGCGGGAGCTCAGAAACTTTTGGATATGTATCTTGTGCCGGAAACAAAGATCACATTCAGATATTTTTTAAAAACCAATCATTCTATTCAATTTCTTAAAGTCAGGTTTGCAGCAGGAAAATATGGAAAGATTGATTACAATATAAATGCACCGAAAACAAATGAATGGACTTGGGTGACTCTGCGATTTAAGGATTTTGCCGCGCAAAACCCAACCATTAGGGAAACTAATAAATTACAAATTTATGCTTTAGCATTTCTTGCCAAGATTCCCAATGCTGATCCCGCAATGCCGGTTTATCTTGGCCTCGATGATATTAGCTTCAAAGGCGCAATTGCTATGCCCTTTCAATTTGCAACACCATCAATGGACAAGCTACCCGAATTTAGGCCATACATTCCTAAGGAGCCATATTATAAAGGCAGTAGCTTTAATTTGAGTGGACGTTGGCCTTTAAAGGCAAAGAGAGTAAAAATTGAAATCACTAAATATACTGATCCGCGAAAGACCATTTATAGCGGAGAATTAAGTCGGGAAGGTAATGAATGGGTGCTGAAACCGGTGAAGCTTTCCTACCCTGAGGGACTTTATCTTGGAAAACTTACTGCTTATAACGGTTCTGCAAAACTATCGGAAACTGAATTTACTATTCATATTGCGCCTAAAGAAATTGCAGGAGAACATCCGCGTTTGCTTTTTAATAATGATAAGAAGAAATTAATGAAGGACAGGTTTAAAGATCCGCGCTTCCAGACAGTGCTGGATAAGATTCTCGAACAGGCAAAAATGCAAAGGGAAAGGGTACCTGTTAAAAGCCTTGAATACGATCTGGACCAGTTTCCTGATACGGATTGGCTGCCATCCTGGACATCCTTTGGATCGCATATATATGACACAGGGCCTGCTATCGAAAGCAATTCACTCGCTTATGCCTTTCAGGGAGATACTGTTGCAGGAAAATACGCTAAAAATGTATTGGCGAAACTTGCCGGATGGCCAACCTGGGTTTCACCGTGGCTCATCAGGCGCGGCCGATTCAGTGAGCATCGCATGGGTACATGGTCGCACCAGGTAGCCCTGGCTTATGACCTGACCTACAACCTTATGACCCCTGATGAACGCAGAAAAATTCGTAAGGCCATTATAGAAAACATAATCAAGGGTGTTTACCGAACCTATGTGTACGACAATATGGTTACTTCCAATACCTCGAACTGGATCGGGCATACAGTTGGCGGAGCGCTGATGAACATGGCTGCTATATATGGGGATGGTCCGGAGACGCAGGATATGGAACCTTATTTTACGGGATCTTTGATGAAGTTTTACTCCTTCATTACCCATGTAAGCTGCACTGAAGGTGGTGCGTATGGTGAGGGCTACGGTTATAACAATTATACGTTTTCTAATTTTTCACATAGCGTGCCTTCTCTCTATAATGTATTTAATATAGACGTTACCGGTCCTCTTGTTGGATCATACAATGAATATATTTGGGGTGGTTTAATTAAAGACAAAAAGTGGTTCGGATATGGCGATTCAGAAGATAGTTTACTTCCGGCAACCAACTGGGCATTCCTCTTAGCCGCCCGTAAAGACCCTCGTTTAAGCTGGTACTATAATTATCTGAAGAATGGAGAAACATTTGAAGATGTACTATTCAATACGGAAGATGTACCTCAAAAGAGCCCTTTCGATGAGAACCCGGACAAGGTATTTCCGGACATTGGCACTACTGTTTTCAAGAGTGGTTGGGGAAAGGACGATTTTGCTTTTACCATGCGAACCGGGCCGTTCTATAATCACCAGCATTTGGATCAGGGCAGTTTCTACCTGGCGGATAAAGGGGTCACCTTCATTAAAGACCATTCCATGGACCAATCTACTTATTATGATGATCCAATATACCAGTCCAATTTTATTCAACCTGTATCGCACTCTACCATTCTTATTGATAATAATCCTCAAAGCCAACGTGTTGGGGATCCACTGAACTTTGCACCCGGCTTTAATGATCATGCTTTTATCAGGCAGTTTCTGGATGGGAAGGATGCAGCCTTCTCCAGTGGTGACATAGGCAGGCTTTATTGGGGTAAGGTAAAATCTTTGACACGTAATGTTCTTTATATCAAGCCAGGGACGATTCTAATGCTTGATATTGCAAAGCCGGCGGAAAAAGATGTGGATGTTACACTGCTGTATCAAACGGCGCATTTAAGGGATATTAGTGCCGGGCAACATGTTTCTAAAATTACGAAAGATGGCTTTTCTCTTAACATTATTCATCTGGCTCCCCAAGCTGTTGTATCTAAGGCCGTGGAGACTCCGCACTATCTTAAGACGCTTCTCAAGGAGAAACCACTCGTAAAGGAAGGTATGCTTACTGTTACTGCACATACACATGGTGCACCGCTCGTAATGGCGAACCTGCTCACAACCACACCTGATGGTGCTGCTCCAGAGGTGGCAAGTAGCGATGGCAATGGCTTTGTATCTGGTGAGGTATCAGGAAAGAGATTTGCTTTTACAACAAAGCCAGGCAATCTATACCACGTTAAAAATATGCAAACAGATGCACTTGCCATGGCATGGAGCGATAACAGGGTTTTTGTTGCAATGGCTACAGTCTTCAAGAAAGATGGGATGCTCGTTGTAAGATCTGATTCCGCTATAACATTCGAACTTTTCAGCGATAGCCTGAAATACAATCGCAGTAGTGCCGGCAAACTTATAATTGGCTCCACAGTGAAACCCTTATCGATTATCCTCAATGGAGTAAGAATTAGGGACTTTGCATACAATAAAGAACACAAAGAAATTACAATTAAAGTTCCTGAAGGCGATGGTATTATAGTTGTTAAGTAAGTAGTTGAGTAGGAATTAGGCTAGTAAGATGGGAATTATGTAATATTAGAAAAGTATAATTATCTGACCAGAGACTTTTTGCCAGGCCGGAAGATACTATTAAAGATAAATCATAGATAGTGTATGTGGGTAGGAAAACCCTCCTTGAGCTTTCTGGTAATTATTTTTTATATATTTTTTCCATTGTTGTCCGAGAAAAATAAATAAAGGGGTTAGGCATAAAGCCGCCCCTTTTTTCATAGCTTTCGTGATTACCACATCCAAAAAGCCATGAACCAAAGTACAAATTATTTCGGACAGCACCTTTTTTCTCAGATAACTTTTTAGGAGATAATCAAAATGCTATTGAAATACAGATATGGTGTGCCTTAATCGCACTGTTATTACTATCCACACTGCATCACCAGCATCGTTCCAAAATGGCTTTCAGCTTTTTTACAACGGTTTTAAGATTACACCTGTTTAACTATATACACATAAAAGACTTAATAAACGTATATCAAAAGCAAAGGAAACAGTCAGCTATTCAACCTGAACTTTTTAATTCTACATGACCCCCTGCTATTGAACTTACCAATGAACTCTTTGACATCAGCGATAAGATAGTACTCTATGATTTGACCAACACCTACTTTGAAGGCCGCTATAAAAACAGTAAGATAGCAAAGTTTGGCCGCAGCAAAGAGAAGCGTAACGATGCAAAACTGATAGTGTTGGCGCTGGTGATAAACATACACGGTTTGGTCAAGATCCTGCTGCATTTGTTCAATTGAAGTGTATATTTTTTTTCTAAAGGCTCAATGAAGAGCGAACAGTAGTGATTACCATTTATTTTCGTAAAATGAAAACTTCCATTTCATTTCTTCCGAAAATAAATCACGAGCAAATACTTTAAATTGTTGAAATCATTAAAGAAGTATTCGATCTGAAAATTAATTTATTGCGAAGTCAATCTATGAAGCAGCAGTTAAATGTAATTGGGTGTAATTACTACATCGAAATGTGCTTCTCCGTTTGCATTGGATATGTAATTTGTAATTAAAAAAATCAGTGTTCAGAATTGTGCTTGAATTTAAACCATACTTCGCTGCCCTATTTTTTGATTTTTCTGCTTCATCTTCTATCAGCATTATATCTTGATCAGCTTGTTCTTTTCCGGAGCAAACAAAGTTTCCATATCCTCAAATCTTGTATTTAAATGTAACCTCATTGCTGTACGAAATGCGTCAGTAGTTCCCTTTTGTAGGATTCCAACTAATGCTGCGTGAGAAATGATTTGCCGGTTTCTCCAGTTCTTGCTTCTTGAGTAGGTAGTAAACAAGGTGTTTAATAAATTCTGGAAAGTGCCAAGTGATTTGTTTCCCGACATTTTATAAAGAGTAGTATGAAATTGAATATCAAGGTTGGCAAGCTTTTCAAGATCATTCACATCTGTTGCATCTTCATTGGCTACAATAGCTTCCAGTTGTTTGATCGACTCTTCTGTCTTTTTCATAAAAATAAAATCCGCCATCCCTATTTCAAGCATGATCCTGACTTCATAAAGGTCTTTAAGGGATTCCAGGTCCAGCTTGCCGGAATTTACTATGGTTTTTACACCGTAAAACATATCAGGCGACTTCAATACAGTTCCACGCTTTCTTTTCGTTTCTATAAAACCCATCATCCGCAGCCTGCTCAATGCCTCACGGATTACCACCCGGCTCACACCCAGTATCTCCGCAAATTCACTTTCCTTGGGAAAAGTATCTCCGATTTTATAACCTTTCTTGGTTACATATTGCAGTATTTGCTGCTCTGCTTGTTCAGTCAGTGTTGGGTCTCTCTTCATATTAAGTCATATTTATTTAATAAAGTTAATGCTTATTATTTTTATATCAGTTAAAAAAACTGATATATATGACTTAATAAAAAAATATTTTTTTATTAAGTAGTACAAATTAAATCAAAATATCCTATATTGCACCTGATTTGAAGATATGAGATGAGATATGTATTATAAAATGTCTGCTTGTTACTATTTATTATGTATTAATTGTTAATTGGTTTCATAATTTTTTTTTATCTTAAAATTCTTTGATATGAAAAATCGATTCTTGCAACATCTCGCAATATTATTTATTGCATTCGTTGGATTCATTTTCTTGGATCCGACGGGATCAAGGGCCGGTACAAATGGCTGGCAATCCTCGTCCATCATAGTGAAGGGAAAGGTGATAGATGCTACCGGTGAGCCCCTGGCTGGTGTATCCATTATCGAAAAAGGAACTAACAATGGGACTACCACAAATGCCAGGGGAGATTATTCAATCTCTATTCAACCCGATGCCACACTTGTTTTTACAAGCCTGGGTATGGCAAGCCAGGAAATTAAAGTAAGCGGACGAACTAGAATTGATGTTGAATTGAGCAATACGGAAGTCCAGTTGAATGACGTAGTAGTCGGTTACAGCGTTCAAAAAAGGAGAAACGTTACCGCTTCAGTTTCCAAATTGAATCCACGAGAAATGAATAATGTCTCCAATCCTAATCCAATTCAGGCGGTACAGGGTAAAATAGCAGGATTGTCCGTGCCGGTGGTCTCAGGTCAGCCCGGAATCGGTGCATCCAATATTATTATTCGTGGGGGGACCAAACTCAATGTATATGGATCTTCCAACGGAAACAGCGGCGGTGTTCCTACAGGTGGCGTAAATGCATCAAGCCCGCTTATTGTCATAGATGGAGTATTCCGGTCACTCGATGACATTAATCCCGAAGATATTCAATCCTTCGAGGTAATGAAAGATGCAGCTTCTACGGCTATATACGGCGCCCGTGGCGCTAATGGTGTTATTGTTATAACCACGAAAAGTGGAAAATTCAACAGTAAACCGGTTTTCACCTCCAATTATCGGCATACCTGGGAAACACCTTCAAGAAGCTATCACTACCTGGATGCCAAAGATTATCTCACCCTTGCAAGGACTACAGTTCAGAACACTGCTGATCTTCTTCCCAAAGATAATCTGTTGAATCATGGAGGATTTTCTGCAGGAACTTCAGTTTACACGCAGCCAGGGCAATATGGAAACGCGATCAACCTTACCGCTCTTTATGATAATATTGTTGATGTTGAAGGCCAGGATTACGTAAACAACTTGTTGGCAAAGGGATGGCAGGTAATGGATGATCCTATTAATCCCGGAACTAAACTACTTTATAAAGATAATCACTACCAGGACCTCTTATGGAATACCGGGAATACGGATAATTATAATGTAGGAGTGAACGGGGGAGGTGAACACGCCAATTACAATGTATCACTCGGATACGTCGACCAGGCAGGAACCTTTGTCGGTACCCACTATAAAAGATACAATGCCCTTGGCAATTTTGGTTTCAAGGTTTCTGATAACTTTAAGTTGACGGCAATGATAAATTATGACAACGAATTGCCCAACTATGTCGAACAATATCAGAACGAACTTACCCGTGGTACAAGATTGACTCCTTTGATCCGGATCTTTAAAGACAACGGCGATCCTACAACAGGGGAGGTGTTGTCCGCAAGGAACCGCTTCCATACCTTAAAATATGATCATACTACTGTTTCAACGGAAAGATTGGTATCACGACTCGCAGGTGATCTGACGATTACAAGAGGGTTACACTGGCGGCCTGATGTTTCTTACCTGATTTCTGATTATTCCCACATGTTTCATCGGGATGCCTTCCCCGATCCGATCCAGTTCTCAACGCAAAGAGAAAAAAGGGAAAATACTGATACCTATAGGCAGCTAATGGTCGACCAGATCCTTCAGTACGATTTTACACTTGAGGAAGATCACCATTTCTCTGTACTCGGAGGATTTAACTACACAAGGGAATTGCATAACTACATAAATATTGGTTCCCAAAGGGCAACCAATGATTACATCACTACAATTGACGAGCCATCCGTAACTACTATTAATGGCCAGACTGTTACCAATGTGGTTGCTTTTGGTACCAGCATCGATGAAACCCGGTCGGCAAGTTATTTTGGCCAGCTTAACTATAACTTCAAAGGAAAGTACCTTTTTAGCGGCGCTTTGAGGGATGACGGATTTTCTAACTTTGCTCCGCAAAATAAATACGCCCTGTTTCCATCCGTTTCTGCTGGATGGAACGTAAATGATGAGAACTTCTGGAAGGTTAAGCTGATCAACTCACTAAAAGTTCGTGCGAGTTGGGGAACCGCAGGATCAAATGATCTGAGCCTTACCGATACCTATGGAAATTACCGTGCTACCGCCTATGCTCAAAATCCGGGCATCCTTCGTACGAACCTTTCCAACCCCGCCTTAAAATGGGAGGCAACGGAAACTACCGATGCCGGTTTTGACGCGGGCTTTTTGAACAGCAGGATTACCCTTACCGTAGATTGGTATAATAAATTGACAAAAAACAGGATCGCATCCAAGCCGTTGCCATCAGAAGCACCATTCTCTTCTATTACTTATAACAACGGTGTACTTCAAAATAAGGGTATTGAAATTGCACTCGGTGGCAACCCCATTGAAACAAAGAATTTCACTTGGAACGCCAATTTCACTTTTGCCTACAATCACCAGATGATAGTTAGCCTTCCCGATAATGGCCGTGACAAAAACCGGCAGGGAGGAACTGTTGTTTATGATCCAACTACAAAAAGTGAACATGAAGTAGGCGGGTATGCAGAAGGTGAAAGACCGTTTGGTATATGGGGTTACAAAGTGGTAAAAGTGTTTTCAACAGATGAAGAAGCGGCTGCATGGAATGCAAAGGTTAAAGACCAACTAGCATCGCCTTTGGGCATCCAGGTGGGGAAACATGCCGGTGATTTTGAATTTGCAGACCTTAATGGCGATGGCGTAATTGATACTAAAGACCAGGTTTTCTTCGGCTATCGTTCTCCTGATATTATAGGGGGTATGCAAAATACATTCACTTATAAGAATTTCTCATTGCGGTTCAATGTCGATTATGCTACCGGCTTTGTTATCGAAAACGGAGCACTCGCCCGCTCACTTGGCCAGGGCCGTGCTTTCAATGAAGGTGCACCTTCAGAAGCATTAGGAAGTGACATATGGCAAAAACCTGGTGACATTGGCAAAAAATATGCGCGCTTCTCTTTTGCCGATTATGATTACGGTCAACGTAATTATTTGAGGACATCACCGATTGGAACTAACAACGGTTACGGTTCTGATGTGTCTGCAATGGTTACAAAAGGAAATTTCCTGGCCATCAGGGAAATCTACCTTTCATATGATCTTTCTAAAAACTGGGTTAGAAAAATTCATGTAAACGGTCTGAATATCTACGCCAGTGTTTACAACGTGGGTTATATCACTGCATATAAAGGTTTGAATCCCGAAACTTATACCGGTTTTGATGACGGCGGTTATCCAAGGCCTCGTCAATTTACACTAGGGGCAAACCTCAAATTCTAAAATTCTTCTTAACTCTTATACTCAATAATTATGAAACAAGGCAATGAAAATTTAATCATGCTATTTCCATTTGCCTTGCTTTGTAAATAAAAATAATAAAGATGAAAAAAATAATTCTCTTTTTCAGCGTCGTAGCCTTCCTGCTGGCTGTCTCTGGGTGTGAAAAATTACTGGACGTAAAACCGCAATCCCAGATTACCGAACAGGTCTATTTCAAAAATGAGGGTGATTTTGAACCTTATGTAACAGGTATCTATACCTATATGAGAACATTGGCCAACAATGTTACCTATGGGGAGGAGAGAAGCGAAGAACTGGTAGCGGCTTCAAATGCACGTTTTTCAACCGCATGGAGCCAGATACTTAGCCCTTCAGTAGGGGCGATTAATTACAGTTACTGGTATCAGGCAATTGGTCAATGTAACCTGTTGCTCGAAAGGATCAAACCCTTTGCCTTTACCTCTGACCCCGATACAAAAAACAGGATCGTTTCGGAAACCCATGCATTGAGGGCCTACTTTTATTTTCACCTTATGCGTATCATTGGAGATTGTCCCTTAATGACCCAGGCGATAACAAGTGCCGATGTTCCTTTGTTGAGCAGGGCGCGTGCCACAGAAGTAATGAAACAGGTATTGGGCGACCTTGATACAGCAATTAATACTTTCCCTGAAAAAGGATTCAAAAGCAAGTACAGGTTTTCATATCCTGCAGCCGAAGCCCTAAAGGCGGAAGCAAGCCTTTGGAATGCGAAAGTACTTGGCGCGGGGGCAACAGGATTTAACGATGCAGTTCAGGCAGCAGCAGAAGTTGAAAAGGCTGATGTTGCATTACTGCCGGATTTCAGGGATGTCACAACAGTCCGCCAAAATAAGGAAGTGATCCTTGCTGCCTATTATCAGCGCGACGAAACAGGGAATAATTACGCGGTGAATGCACTCCCGTTCCTCAGTATTGTGAAATCAGCAAGCAACCTGGATAGTATTCCCTGGTGCCAGACTTCTTCTCACGGGCAAGGCGCTTACCAGATCAGCCCATTATCCAAATCTCTTTTTACCGATCCAAATGACAAACGTATTCCTTCAACATGGATTGTCGAAAGAGATGGCAATACGAATACCTTTTCATGGATAACGAAATATCCGGGCAATGTCTACTCTGATGACAGGGTACCTGATAATGACCTGATGATTTTTCGCCTGGCGGATGTGTACCTGATGTCTGCCGAAGCTTTTGCGGGCTTGGGTAATACAGATAGTGCTTTGGTGTTTGTAAATAAGGTCAGGGAAAGAGCAGGAATAGGCGATTATTCCGGTCCGACAGACAAGAATTCCGTGGAACGCGAAATACTCGATGAAAGAGGAAGGGAATTGTTTTTTGAAAACAAACGCTGGTATGACCTCGTTAGGTTTTACAAAGGTGGAACAATTGACATTTATAATTATATCCCTAACCTTAAAGGTAAATCCACACCTGTATACTGGCCTCTGAACTCAAGTGTATTGGCGAATAATCCAAATATTACCCAGACAGAAGGCTATTAAAATGAAATTCAAAAATTGTGCTCAATTCGATGAGGTTAGGAAGGCTTATTGGGTAGTCTTCAATAAGCAAATATTTTTCAAATGATTCCGCACCCTCGTTTAACCTCTAAAAAACAAGAAATATATTAAGGATTAACTTATGAAGATTAAAAAGATTGAAGGTCTCATTGCAGCTGCTTTTACCCCCTTTCATGCTGATGGATCTCTGAATATGGAAATGATACCGGGCATTGTCAACAAATTGGTGGATGATGGGGTGAAAGGTGTGTTTGTTTGTGGAAGTAATGGCGAAGGACCCAATATGACTTCCAATGAAAGAATGGAGGTAGCTGAGTCATTTGTAAAGGCTTCCAACCGCCGTCTTACAACAATAATTCATGTTGGCCACAGCTCAATTGCCGAAGCAAGGATTCTTGCAGCCCATGCGGCAGAAATCGGTGCAGACGCTATTTCCTCAGTAGCTGCATTTTATTTTAAACCTACTTCTGTTAATAACCTGGCAACTTCTATGGCCCAAATTGCATCGGCGGCTCCTGAATTGCCCTTCTATTATTACCACATTCCCCATCTTACCGGCGTCAAAATGGATATGGTCGAATTTTTAAATATTGCCGGCCCAATCATTCCAAACCTTGCAGGCATTAAATACACTGCACCTACAATCGACGAGTTCCAAAACTGCCTGGCATTCGATAAAGGCCGATACGACATACTCTTTGGATTGGATGAATTATTATTGCCCGCCCTTGTAGCAGGAGCAAAAGGCGCTATTGGCAGTACTTATACATTTGCAGCTCCTGTCTATCTCAAAACGATCGCTTTGTTCAGGGAAGGGAATCTCGATGCAGCACGTAAAAACCATGGGCAAATGACTGAATTGATAAGAATACTGCTGAAATACCCACCGATACCCGGGCAGAAAGCGATCATGAAAATGCTTGGGTGGAACGTGGGCCCGTGCAGGCAACCATT
>JBIQMJ010000135.1:0-11230 GCA_044463445.1 Segetibacter koreensis | reverse complement strand
CTGAAACAAAAATAATAACCCCAATGCCGCTAACATGGCCGCGAAAACGATGAATGAATTCATTGATATATCCCAGGATAAACAGGCTGATAATTCCTACAAAAGATAAATGGAGGTAACCTATTACCACCGGCCGGAAGCCAAAGGCATAATGGCTCAGAAATGGAATAGTAGAAAGCGTTTGAAGAATGATTTTCAAAATAAAAGCGATCGAAGCCAGCATCCATATCCAGCGGGTTACAGAATTAAATTTGATGCCTTTGCTCTTCCTGAAAACAGAAATGATCCGAAAAAAATAAATGAGTACCAGCAATTGCACAAAAGCAGAAATATCGGCTATCCAGTGAAGCGCCGGCGGCAGGCGCAGCCATAGGATCGATAAAAAATAAGTAGGTATTACGGTAATAACCATTATAATAAACAATCGTTTGCTGAGCAAGGCAAACCGGAATAAGCCAAGCCGGTGCATATAAGAAAAGAAGACTCCAAAACAAACAAAAAGAAACCAGCCATTGTATTGAAAATGCATAAAAAAATACACCGAAGAAAAATAAAGCTCCTGAATCATAATGTGATTGGCCATAAGATAGGCCAGCATAAAGGCGCCCAACGATGAAAATGCCCAAAGTAGCAAAGCGGCCTTAAACCAACTGCGCGAAAAACCGGCATCATTCACTTTATTGAGATCTTTCCAATAAAAAATGATAAAAAAATAAGAGATCAGAATGGTAAGGCAGGAAAAAGTAATAGACCAGAATGCATATCCCTGTATGATAAAAGAAATAAACATTCCATAACACACAAGCACGTCAATGGCTAAAATCAAATTATATTTCCTGTAATTGGTCTGAACATTATTTCTTACCAGGTAACGTACCATTAATGTCATGAGCGCCACCGCTACCCAACCAACAAAAGCAAAATTGGAATGTCCGTGCATCAGGTATTGCTGATTTACGAATGGTAAGGAAAAATTGATTTTGTAACGCATCGTAAGGCCCGCCGATGCTACTACACAAAAATTAATTAAAGCTATCTGCACCCATTGCTTTGTCCTGAATAAATTCTTTTCCATCTTTTTAATTGTTAGATAACAATTTTTAAACCGTTTGAAATTATTAAAAAACTTCTTTGCAAACCACATTTATTTTGAAACCGGGGAAAATGGTTTGTTTTTTGTAAATATAACAGCAAACCGATTATTTAATTTTTTTTATGGTTACTTTGTAACTCATAAAATTATTGTCTTAATATTGTGGTCTTAAACCTAAAAACTTAACAAGAAACAGCTATGAAAAAAATAATTCTATTCCTTTCCCTGGCTTTCTCATTGGCAATATTGGCTATTTCCTGCGGCGGTTCAGGAGATAAAAGTGCTAATAATAATTCTACCGAACCTGCTCAGGCCACGACTGATACAGGGGCCGGTACCGCCTCAACTTCTGAAAATCCCCCTTACGATCCCAACCGTGGCGAAGGTAAATTTCATGATGTGCAGGTCAGTGATAAATTAAACAAAGAAGAAGCCGAAGGAGGTGAAAAGATCTATGAACTGAAATGCAGATCCTGTCACAAACTGACTGATGAAAGATTGGTTGGCCCGGGTTGGAAAGGAGTAACCAGCAGACATACTCCTACATGGATCATGAACTTTGTGACCAACACAGACGACATGATCAACAAAGATCCGAAAGCCCAGGCAATGCTGGAAATTTGTATGGTCCGCATGCCAAATCAAAATTTGAGCGATACCGATGCAAGAGAAATCCTTGAATTTATGCGCGAGAACGATGGTGTAAAATAAATTTTTCTTTTTCTTTACACTTTTTGTCCGAAAAAAATAAAATAAAGGGGCAGGCTCAGAGCCGCCCTTTTTTTTGGCTTGCTCATGTAAACCAAAGAAAGCATTATTTCAGGAGGTAACTATTTTCTTAGATATTATATCATCATCCAATTGGATTTAAGCCATACTTCTTAATGATTTCTTCAGCCCCGGATGGGTCTACTATCAAACCATATTTAGCCCCAGTTTTTTTAATTCCGGCTATTTGCGGCGGCTTACCGGGTTTTAAAAATTGAGCTAATTCAGCAAAATAATACTCAAAATTTCCCGGTGTAATCACTTCAATGAAACGAATCCTTTCATTTCCGGCATTCCAAAACGTATGAAATATACCCCTTGGTTTTGCTATATACTGTCCCGGGCTTACGATTTCCACCTTACCGTCCTGGATAACTGAAAGTTCTCCTTCGAGCACATAAGAAATTTCGTCTTCATGGGTGTGTTTGTGCATTGGCGCCCCGATACTTTTGGGTTCAACAGTGTGCTCAACAATGGCAGCAGAACCGTTGACAGATTTGCTCAAGACTTTATAAGTGGTTCCTAAGCTTCTGAAAAATATTCTTTGGTTTACCTGAATGGCAGGACTGTTATTACTTATTTCCATTGTTTTGAGATTGAAAAAAACTAAATGTTTTATGAAAATCCGGATATTTATTGCTTTACTATTTTCGTATGTGCCTACCTGTTATATTACTCAAAAAATATTCTAAGATTGATGATCTGGTTTTAAATACATATAGCCCTCAATTTTTCAACATTTATTTGATTTTTTAAAAAGAATATTTTTCCGAAATTACAAATAGTGGGTAATATTCCAAATTTACAAATAGTGGGTAATGACAGAGTGTGAAACAGGATTCTCTTATCCTTCACTAAAAAAAATTCAATTTTGATACAAAGATTTATTTGTTTGTTACAAAAAGAATGTAAATTGAGTTAAATTTAAACTTTAACGTTAATTTAATTACTTGATTTATGAAAAAAAGATTACTGCTCAGTAGCCTTTTGCTGCTATTTTGTGTTTTCCAAACCATAGCGCAGAAAAGGACCATTACCGGGACTGTTACCACAAATGAGGGAACGCCTTTAGTCGGAGCTTCCGTGGTAGTAGTTGGTCAAAAAACCGGCGAAACAACAGGTCCGAATGGCACTTTTTCCATTAGTGTGCCTGCCAATGCAAAAACTTTAAGAATCAGTTATGTCGGTTATGTTGACGAGGATGTTTCTATAACCAGCCAAAATAATATTACCGTAGCACTAAAGTCCAGCACTACCAACCTGAGTGAGATTGTAGTAACTGGTTATACATCTGAAAGAAAAAAGGATATTACAGGGGCGGTTTCTGTAATTAATGTGGATCAAATGCAGAAAATGCCTGCGGGTACTGGTGAAGCAGCACTTCAGGGGCGCGCTTCCGGGGTAAATATTATTACCTCAGGCCAACCAGGGGCAAATAGTGACATCCGGATCAGGGGTATCACTGGTTTTGGAAGCAATCAGCCTCTCGTAATTATTGATGGAGTAAGAGGAGATTTAACTGACATAAATGTAAACGACGTTGCCTCTATTCAGGTATTAAAAGATGCATCTGCAGCTATTTATGGGGTTGCCGGTTCAAACGGTGTAATCATTATTACCACCAAAAAAGGTAAATCAGGTAAAGCAAAAATCACTTACAACGCTTATTATGGGGTTACAACTCCCGGAAAAGGTTGGGATATGGCCAGTCCTCAGGAAGAGGCCAATGCGATCTGGCTCCAACAGAGGAATTCCGGAATTGCCAATCCAACCCATAAACAATATGGAAACGGTGCAACTCCGGTTGTGCCCGATTATATCCAAACATTTTTTGATACTTCGGCAGGGGCGCATAAACCATATGGGTATACTTTATGTAATTGTCCGGCAGATTCTATAGTTGATCCCAAATTCTATGATATTAATAGCGCTCAGATAACTAAGGCAAATAAAGCGGGTACAGATTGGTATAAAGAAATTACCAGGAATGCGCCAGTGCAAAGCCATAATATATCAGTAAGTGCAGGTTCTGAAAAGAGCTCCTATTATGTTGATTTTGGATACCTGAACCAACAGGGTATTCTAAAATATCAATATCTTGAAAGATATTCTTTAAGGGTAAATACCCAGTTTAACATTAAAGATCATATTCGGATTGGAGAGAATGCGTATTTATTCTATAAAACAAATCCTCAACAAAACAACCAACAGGAGGGAAGCCCTTTCAGCATGGGTTTCCGGGAAGATCCGATTATCCCTGTTTACGATATCATGGGCAATTTTGCCGGAACCAAATCACAGGATCTCGGCAACGCACAAAACGTATTTGCTAATATTTACCGTACTAAGGATAATAAGGGGCATAACTGGGATATGCAGGGGAATGTGTATGCAGATGTTGACTTTCTTAAAAATTTTACAGCGCATACAAGTTTCGGTGGTACAATTGATAATTATCATTATTACTATTTTCAATATGTTGCTTATGAAAATGCGGAAGGAAATACCGGTAGCAATTCTTTTCATGAAGGCGGGGGGTATGGTGCCAATTGGACCTGGACCAACACCTTGCAGTATAATAAGTTGTTTGGCGATCATAGTGTGAACGTGTTGGTAGGTGCAGAATCAGTTGCTTATTCAGGACGCAGTTCTCAGGCTGACAGAAGTAATTATTTTTCTGAGAATCCGAACTACTGGATAATCAACGCTGGTCCGACTGCCGGAGCAAACAACTCTGGCAGTGCATATCAAAGTTCTTTATGGTCACAATTTGCCCAATTAAAATATGCATACAAAGATAAATATCTCGTCAGTGGAACTATTCGTCGTGACCAGTCCTCTCTCTTTTTGGACAGTGTAAGAACCGGGTATTTCCCCTCAGTTTCAGCAGCCTGGAGGATATCACAGGAAAATTTCTTTCGCCCCATTACTTTTGTAAATGACTTAAAAATTCGTTACAGTTGGGGTAAAATGGGATCTACCAGCAGTGTGATATCCACAAACCCTTATAATTTGTATAACTCAAATGCTGGTCGTTCTTATTATGATCTTCAGGGTAACAGTACTACACCAATGATTGGCTTTTATAAAAGTAATATAGGCAACCCTAATACAAGCTGGGAGGGAGATATCATTTCAAATATAGGCCTTGACGCAACCATCCTAAACAATAAAATTGATCTCTCTGTTGACTGGTATAAAAAGAAAATAAGTGGCTTATTGTTTACGGCTTCGGGAACCCAGTACGATATTATATTTACAGGGGATGCTGATTTACCGAAGGTGAATATCGGGGATATGCAAAATACGGGTATTGATGGTAATATTACTTATCATGGGACTGTAGGTAAAGATTTCAAGTTTGATGTTACAGGAACCTTTACTTCTTACAATAATAAAATTATTAGTATACCAGGTTTGCCCTATTTCGAAGGGCCTTTAATCAGGAATGTGCGCTTGCAGCGTAACCAGGTTGACCATGCTGTCGGAGAATTTTTCGGTTACAAGGTAATTGGCCTTTTTCAAAGTGCTGAAGATGTAAGCAAATCTCCCACCCAGGATGGGGCAGAACCTGGATTCTTTAAATACAAAGACGTAAATGGTGATCATAAAATAGATGCAAATGACAGGACTTTTATTGGTAATCCTAATCCTGATTTTACGTATGGTCTGAACCTTTCATTTACATATAAGAATTTCGACTTCTCTACATTCTTCTTTGGCTCTCATGGCAATGATATATTTAATAATACTTTGTACTTCACAGATTTCCCCGATTTCTTTAAAGGGGCTATGAGAAGAGAAGTGGCACTCAACTCCTGGACACCTACCAATACCAATACAACTATTCCTAAACTAACTGTCACTGGTACTACCAGCACGGATGGAGTACCTAATAGTTACTTTATAAGCAAGGGATCTTATTTGAAAAATAAGCAAATGCAAATAGGGTATACATTTCCTGAGAACCTACTCTCCGGAATCGGAATTGACAAGTTACGGGTATATGTACAAGCTACCAACTTGTTTACCATTACAAAATACAAGGGGCTTGATCCGGAATTACAAAGCGATAGTGGAAATAATGGTGGCGGAAATGGTAATTATTACCTGGGATATGGAATTGACCAGGGTAACTATCCTCATACACCTGCCTATTTATTTGGCGTAAATCTTAATTTTTAATTCTTTCAACTTCTTAATATGAAAAAGCAATATATATTTCTAATTTCGGCATTATTGGCGGTAATAATTGTAGTTGTGGCGTGTAAAAAAAGTTTTCTGGATAAACCGCCGTTGGGAACTTTGAATCCCCAAATTATGGCTTCTGAAGCTGGTGTTCAGGGGCTGCTTATTGGAGCTTATTCTTTGGTGGACGGAGAAGGAGCTTCCGGAGATGGGCAAATGTCAGCTGCTTCAAACTGGGCTCCCGGTGGTGTGGCTGCTGATGATGCATATAAAGGGTCTGATCCAACGGACATATCCGGATTACAAGCCTATGAACAATGGTCATCAATGGTGCCTACCAACGACGTTATCGGCCAAAAATGGAGTGTGATGTATGCTGGTGCTCAACGTTGTAATGATGTGTTGCGGACTCTCGTAATTGCAACTGAGATACCTGCTGAGGAAGCCACCAAAATAGAAGCTCAGGCAAGGTTTTTAAGGGCATACTTTCATCTGGAATTGAAAGAAGTTTATGGAAATATTATTTATGCCGACGAATCGGTGACACCCGAAAATACAGATGTTTCGAATGCTGACCAGGCAGCAGTTTGGAAAAAGCTTGAAGATGACCTGAAATTTGCAATTGCTAATTTGCCGGCAACCTGGCCTGAAGTAGGAAGGGTTAATTCATGGGCTGCCAAAGCTATGCTTGCCAAGGCCTATATGTTTGAAAACAAATTTACAGATGCTTACACTTTGTTAAAGGATATTATTGCTAACGGAAAAACTTCGAGTGGTGCTCCCTATGCCCTTTTGCCCAATTTTTATTCCAATTTTAATCCTGCACAAAAAAATAGTGCTGAATCAGTTTTCGCCGCTCAAACATCTGTTCAGGATGGATCATCTACCACCTGGAATGGACAGCCAAATGGCAATTATGGTGATATTTTGAATTTCCCCTATAATGCTGGACCAGGCGCTTGTTGCGGGTTTAACAATCCTTCTCAGGATTTAGCCAACGCTTACAAAGTTGATGCTAACGGTTTACCCTTATTGGATAATTGGTTTGATGGTAATTGGGTAAGTGCTCCGACCTCTCCCTATACCGGCCCCTTAGATCCCAGGATTGACTGGACAATGGGTAGAAAGGGTATTCCTTATCTGGACTGGGGTCCTCATCCCGGAGATGATTGGATAAGGAACCCACAAAATAATGGACATTTTAGTCCTAAAAAAAATGTGTACGCAGCATCTCAAAAGGATCAATATACGGATGTAGGAAGTGCGTATTGGGCCCCTACTGAACTGGTAGCTAATAATGTGAATATCATTCGCTTTTCTGAAGTTATTTTGTGGGCAGCCGAATGCGCAGTAAAAGCGAATGAAATAACCAATGCTATGAATTACGTAAATATGGTTCGTAAACGCGTAATGGATAATAGTGACACATGGGTTTATAAAAATAGTGATTACAATGCTGCTACCGCTAAGTACACTACTCATACTACCATGGCAGATGATTACAAAATTGGATTATATACTCCTACAACTTTTACTTCCACAAATGCCATGCAGGCCGTTCAGTTTGAAACGCGGCTTGAACTGGCAATGGAAGGCCACCGCTTTTTTGATTTGGTAAGATGGGGCATTGCAGAACCAGTTTTGAATGCCTATTATGCCAGAGAAAAAACAATAAGGCCATTAAAAGTAAATGCTCATTTCACGGCACCAAAAAATAATTATTTCCCTATTCCACAAAGTGAAATTGACAATATGAACGCTGATGGAAAAGTGAGATTAACTCAGAATCCAGACTATTAATGGTTCTTATATTAAAGCGGCAGGGAGAAAACCCCTGCCGCTTCATATCTACTTCAATTCTAACTATTTAATAAAAAAATTACTCCTTAACTTCAACTGCGAATATTTTCCCAAATAGTTTTGAATTTCAAATTTAAAAATTTAGAAAATCCCTATGAAACCTTTGTGGCCTTTATTGTGCTTTCTTATTATTGCTTCTCTTTTTTCATGCAACCAGCCACAAACACTTTTTAAACTGGTTCCTTCCAGTCATTCAGGCATTCATTTTAATAATAAAATCACTGAAAGCGATTCATTGAACCCGCTTCATTCTGTTAATATTTATAATGGCGGCGGTGTAGGTATTGGAGATTTTAATAATGATGGATTGCAGGACATCTATTTTGCAGGCAATATGGTTTCTAATAAACTATATTTAAATAAAGGAAAACTAAAATTTGAAGACATTACAAAGGAGGCCAAAGTAGATGGAGAAGGAAGATGGAGCAAGGGTGTTTCAATAGTTGATATTAATAATGATGGATGGATGGATATTTACCTGAGTGTTACAATGAATAACAATCCTGAGAAGAGGCGAAATATTTTGTATGTGAACCAGGGATTGGATAAAAAAGGGATACCGGTATTTAGAGATATGGCTAAGGAATATGGATTGGATGATACAAGTTCCTCAACAATTGCTGATTTTTTTGATTACGATAATGATGGCGACCTTGATGTATTTATTGCAGTTAATGAAATAGTACCGGGTTATAATCCTTCTATATTCCGCCCAAAAATTATTGATGGCTCTTTTCCCAGTACGGGCCGATTGTTTCGAAATGATTGGGATTCGGTGCTCAAACATCCTGTCTTTCATGATGTTACTAAACAAGCAGGTGTAACAATTGAGGGTTATAGCCATGGTGCTACTATAGCTGATATTAATAAAGATGGCTGGAAAGATATATTTGTTTCCAATGATTTTAATTCCAGTGATCTTCTTTACATTAATAACCATGATGGAACTTTTACTGATAAAGCTAGTGTTTATTTTAAACATACTTCAGCTAATGGAATGGGTCAGGACGTAATTGATATTAATAATGACGGTTTGTCGGATGTAATTGAAGTGGATATGAATCCGGAAGATAACTATAGAAAAAAAATGATGATGGCTTCAAATAATTATACAAATTATCTGAATAGTGACTTTTTTGGTTACCAGTATCAATATGTAAGAAATTCTCTACAGTTAAACCAAGGCCCCAGAGTAAACGCAAATGATTCATTGGGAGACCCGATATTTAGTGAAATAGGCTTTTTTTCCGGTATTTCACAAACTGACTGGAGTTGGGATCCTATCGTAGCGGATTTTGATAACGATGGGTATCGTGACATAATCATCACCAATGGCTACCCCAGAGATGTAACGGATCATGATTTTACAAATTATCGACAGGAAACTTCTACTATTGCCAGCACGTCTTTTTTGTTGGACCAGATGCCACGGGTTAAATTATCAAATTATGCTTTTCGAAATGATGGGCATCTAACTTTTACTGATGTAAGTGATAAGTGGGGAATTAACCATCCGTCTTTCTCCAATGGAGCAGCTTATGCTGATCTGGACAATGATGGGGATATGGATATGGTTATAAATAATATCAATGATGAGGCTGCAGTATATGAAAATAATTCAAGGAATTCTTCCAAAAATCCACCTCACTATTTAGCAGTGAAATTAGATGGCGACTCACTAAATCTAAATGGTCTGGGTGCTTTTATAGAACTTCATTATAAAGGAAAGCAACAGGTTTATGAACAGACTCCCTACCGCGGATATCTTTCGACGATGCAAATTGAACCTCATTTTGGTTTGGGTGATGTAGCAATTATTGACTCAATGGTGGTAAAATGGCAAAACGGTAAAAAGCAAATCTTAAGAAATGTAAAAGCTAATCAAACTATAGTTGTCAGCGAGAAAGATGCCCGCCAGGACTATTCTTTTGATAGTATTAAAATAGATAATACGCTTTTTAAAGATGTTACAGGTTCCCTGAATATTAATTATGTGGAGCCCTACAAGGATTTCAATGACTTTAGTGTCCAGCCTTTACTACCTCATAAATTTTCTGAATACGGTCCCGCACTTGCAGTTGGGGATATCGATGGAAACGGTCTTGATGATATTATTTGTGGAGGATCATTTGGTTTTTCTGCGCAGGAGTTTTTGCAACAACCCAATGGAAAATTCATTCAAAAAAGTTTATTAGATGATAAAGAAAAAGCCGATAAAAAACGAGAAGACGAAGGAATACTTTTGTTTGATGCAGATGGTGATGGCGATTTGGATCTTTACATTGCCAGTGGCGGCTTTCAGGGTGTAAGAAATACTTCCTCATACCAGGACAAATTGTATGAAAATGATGGTAGAGGAAATTTTACTGAAGACACGGCTGCATTACCAATAAACTACACCAGCAAGTTTTGTGTAAGAGCTGTAGATTATGATAAAGACGGCGATCTTGATCTTTTTGTTTCGGGAAGGGTGGATCCCAAAAATTATCCAAAACCTGTTTCCAGTTTTATTTTCAGGAATGATTCTAAAAAAGGCCATATAAAATTTACTGATGTTACAGGATCGGTAGCACCATCTTTGAAAAATATTGGTATGGTAGCCGATGCTATTTTTACTGATTTTAATAGAGATGGCTGGCCCGATTTAATTCTTTCAGGAGAATGGATGCCTATTACTTTTCTTGAAAATGAAAAGGGGATTTTTAAAAATGTGACAGCGGCAAGTGGCATTGCCAATAATATGGGTTGGTGGAATACTATAACGGCAGGAGATTTTGATAATGATGGTGATATAGATTATATCGTTGGAAATCTTGGAAGGAATTCTTATTTCCAGGTAAGTGACAAATACCCCGTAAGTGTTCTTGCAAAAGATTTCGATAACAATGGAACATTTGACGCCATTTTATCTTTGTATCTTCCCGCTTCGCAAACTGATAAGGTCAAAAAAGAATTCCCGGCAGAATCAAGAGATGATATTTTTAGAGCATTGCCCAAATTAAGAAAAAAATATCCGAAGTATAAAGACTTTGCTATGGCAACTATGGATTCCATTTTTACACCAATGGAACGGGAAGGGGCTTTGCATCTAAAAGCGAATTACCTCTCTTCTGCCTGGTTAAAAAATGATGGAAAAGGTCGGTTTACTATGATACCTTTACCTATTCAGGCTCAACTTTCAGTTTTGAATGGGATAAATGTGGGTGATTATAATGGAGACGGCAATCTGGATATTTTGATTAATGGAAATGATTTTGGAACAGAACGTATTATCGGAAGATACGACGCCTTAAATGGGTTATTAATGGAAGGAAATGGCAA
>JBIQMJ010000134.1:7428-11262 GCA_044463445.1 Segetibacter koreensis | reverse complement strand
TCCAGCATCACAAGCCATCACTGCCACAGATTTGAATTCAAGGTCTTTGGCCAAATGCATGGTTGAGATAGCCAATTGATTGTTTATTGTTTCAACTTTGTCGTTTAAAACAATAAAAGGGATTGAACTTTTAAGAACAGCGTTTTTCGCTCGTTCAATTTGCGCTTCAGATCTTACAAAAATCCCAATTTCATGAGCAGCCATTTTTGTTGATTGCTCCTGTATCCATCCAGCCACATAATCAGATTCCTCGCTTTCCTTATCAAAGGTTCGAATTGTTGGGTCTGGGCCATTAAAGACAGAAATGGTTTTACTTCTGTCTTCAATATTTCCATCTATATCGGACACTTCCGGCCCGAGTAATTGATCAGCTTGTTGTCTTATTTGATGTGATGTTCTATAGTTTACATTTAAAGTTTTTGATCTTCCCCTGATGTCAACTCCAATCGATTTCCATGAAAATGGTTGTTGAAAAATTCTCTGACCCAAATCACCGGCAAAGAAAAGTGCATCACTGGTCTTTGCTATTGAAGCAATAAAGCGAAGTTGACAAATGCTGATATCCAGTGCCTCATCAATGATTGCATAATCAAATGGTGAAGCTTTCTGCCTGTTAAATAAATCCGCCAACTGATTGAACAAAGAATTGTGCGTTATTAAACCGTTTGAATTTAAATATCCGTTCAACTGCTCAAAGATTGACCAAAGGATTGCTCTTTGTTGTTCGGGAAGCCTGGTTTTTCTCCCCAACCTTTTTACATCACGGTATTCTTCCCACGATTTTAATTGCCATGCATCTACCACTTGTTCCCATTCTGCCAATAAAAATGACGAAGAGAATTTATTGTTTTCAACCTTAGAGGCAATTTTTTTAAGCTCAATTGATAATTCACTTCGTGATACAATCTTCGGAATTCCAATATTGGATTTATACAATTTTAATCCGATATCGTTAATCGGGTAAACTTCTATTTGTTCGACAAGTTTTGGCTCGTTATTTATTAAACATCTTAGTTTTAGCTTCAACGAATTTGCAAGAATAGGTGAAAAGGTGGTCAACAATATTCTGGAATCTTCATGTTTTTTAGCGAGAAACACGGCCCGATGAAGTGCAACTATAGTTTTTCCTGTGCCTGCCGAACCGGAAATTCTTGCTGGGCCAGTATAATCTTTCTCCACCCAATTCCGTTGTGTGGGATGAAGGAAAATCGTCCACTTATCCCATGGGAAATCCAAAGCTCTTTCCAATTCTTCAACATCATTCATAATACGGAAACGACGCTGCGCATCGGGATGGATAAACGCATTTTCAAACATCAAGGCTGGTTGTGACAATACGGGTTTTCCGCCTGTCGCTAATTCAAGCAAAGCTTCTGACGCCTCTGCTGGTAAATGCTCCGCAAGCGTAAATAAACTTTCTTCCGTAGCTTCTTTCACATCTTCCAGCCACTCAGCAGGAATTCCATAAGAAAGTAATGTTTCATCTTCTATTCCCTCAAATAACTTTTCTTTTTTTACCGGTTGTGTTTCTTCTATGTAGCGGTGAATTATAATTTCCTGAACCGTTTCTCTGATTTCGACCAATTGAGCAGCACCGGTTTTAGGGTGTATTTCAAGCTTTCTTCGCTCTGCCCAATCATAGGCTTTATCATGATGATCAACATAACAAAGCAACAGGCTACTTTCATTTCTATGAACAATAAGGCGTATGTCTTTGTTAACCCGTACAGACCAAAAATTTTTATCTTTTACCTTGTCCAGCCTGTGAAAACTCATTCCTGGATTTGCAGGGTTCATCTGCAAATCGAAAGCCGTTGTTTTTACGTATTTCTGCTCTTCACTTGTTAATCGTGTAAGACTGTTGGTAAACGTATCTGCAATTATAAATTCCATCAATTTACTTTGAAAATTTTCATTACTTCATCTCCCAAATGATTTATCACTTTCACCGCAATGCGGCCTGATTTTGGTTTCGGGAAAGGTCGCGATGTGTCACTGTGTAAACTCTCCCATGCTTCTTTGTTAATCTCTGCTTTTAAACTATTTTTTAAAGCGCCGTAAGGGTCATTTGCGCCCAAAAAATAAGCATGTCTTACAAAAAAACTCTCTTCATTATATTCAGTGTCAATAAACCAACAGGCAATGCCTTCAGCCCCATCACTTCTAACCTCACCAGTGGTTGGATGAAATACATCCACACCATTTATTTTTATTTGAATCTTATTATCCTCAGCATTCAACACTTCAATATCAGGTTCACCAAATATTACAAAGAGATTGCCTTTGCCCGTGTTCTTTAAATCGTCTGCCATGTGCAGATCGGCATTCATTCTTGCTTTGAGCACTTTGATTCTTCCAAGCTTGCTGAATTCTGTAGTATGTGCTTCATAACTGAAGGCGCAGGATATCAACACATCAAAGTTTGCGTCGGCAGCTTCTCTTGCAGCTTCCACCAAATCAATACGCTGCACAGTACCGAATTCAGGGCCAATAAAAATTGCAGCTCTCTTTTCAGTATCACCTTCCATATACCTGCCATCTGCACAAATCATAGTGCCGGGCCACGGAGTAAGTGAATTAAAATTGATCTTATCTTCTTTATGCGTCTGCTGGACTCCTGCCGTTCTGAGATTTTCTAAAATCATCTCGGCGAAGCTTTTATAATCTTCGTCCTTATTTTGTTTATATGGGTCTAACAATTCATCGTTTTCGTCGACCGTTAAAGCACGGTGGGGAGAAATGCTTTCTACAGTAAACGGACCTGCAACACGAATTTTTCTTTTGTCATCATAAGGCTTGTCGTACAGATATTCGTATTCTGCTTTGGCTGCTATACTCGCATCAATTTCCTTTTGCCGTGCAATTCGTGCCTGCCACCATTTTGCATGAATCGCTTTTATATCATCACTCCATGTTGAATCTGCTTCTCTTGGTATTTCCCATTCTTCCCATTTCTTTTTTAATGCAATATTTAATTGTTCTCTTAATAGTTCTAACGTTTGCTGCCAATTGTCCCAGATTATATCAATATCAGTATTGTTAGCAATTGTTCCCAATGTAAGATGAGGTCTCCTTTCGTAAACAAAACCATAACGGATATCATTCGTGATTGCCTTAATTGATATTGGTTTTTTTGATATTTCCGCTTCCTTAATTTGCCCTTCTCTGCTATCTGCTAATAAATAAAACGGATAACGGCTCCCCATTATTCGTACCCTTGCAAGGGCTAAAGCTACCCGAGAAGTATCAACGGTAATCCAACGTCGGCCCCATTGTTCGCAGACAGTTGCGGTAGTACCTGAGCCACAAGTCGGATCTAATACCAAGTCTCCAGGATTTGTTGTCATTAATATGCATCTTTTTATAACTTCTGATGCTGTTTCAACAACGTATCTTTTTTGATCTCCGGTAAAACCTCTATCACCCATTCCAAGCCAAATGTTATTTAAGGGTGTTCCGGCGATTTCAGAAATATATCGTTTCCATTCAATTCTATTTCCTCTTTGAATAATTCGATTTGCTTTCGAAACCCTGTCAAGTTTCGAAATATCCTTCCCTGTCGTCCAATGCCTTCCTTTAGCTGGTCTATATTTTTCATTATGATATAAAAAGGGCAAATCACCGCCTTCAAATTCGTCTTGTGAGATCATTGGTTGGTCATCGAAAAAAACATATCCTTTAACTTCACCAGCGGATACTTCTTCTTTTGTTGCAGATCTCCAATGAGTTTTTTCATGGTCCTCTATTAATATATAACCAGTTGCTCCCTCTTCCCCAGGTTTTTTTTCCTTTTTCAGGTCATTATATCTAAAGTTTAATTGTCCATTAATCCTT
>JBIQMJ010000134.1:0-7418 GCA_044463445.1 Segetibacter koreensis | reverse complement strand
TTTCTTTTCGCATACCATAAAATAAAATCAGCAACATTACTGAACGATTTTTCGGATAATCCTTCAGTTTTTGTAAAAGAAATCTGACTAACAAAGTTTTCATCTCCAAATATTTCATCCATTAAAGCTCTAACACGGTGAACATTTTCGTCACCAATTTGCACAAACATTGAACCAGTATCAGTCAATAAATCACGCATTACAGTTAGCCTATCCCTTAAATAACTCAAATAACTATGCACTCCATCTTTCCAAGTATCCCTAAACGCTCTAACTTGTTCGGGTTCACGAGTTATATGGTCTAGTTTACCGTCATCAACTGTTCTAGTTGTCGTGCTCCATTGAAAATTGCTATTGAATTTTATGCCATAAGGCGGGTCAAAATAAATGCATTGCACCTGTCCACGTAAACCTTCTCTTTCAGCAAGGCTCGCCATTACCTGCAATGAGTCGCCTAATATCATGCGGTTGCTCCAATGCTGGTCGTGCTGGTAAAACTCTGTTTTGTCTGCATCTTTGGGCAAGCCATTAAAATCAGCAAACAGGTCGGCCATTATTTTGCCGCTGGCATAATCCTGTTCTTTGCTTTGGCGCATCAGTTCATCGATCAATACTTTGGGGTGCACCTTTTCCTGTATGTATAAAGGCGGCGCCTGTGTTACCAGGTCGCTCCAATCGGTTAGATCCTTACCACGCCAAACCAGTTGCGGATCAAGGTCTTTATTTCTTCTTTCATAAGCCGCTGTTATGTATGGCTCCTCCTCTTCCTCTACCATGCTTTGATACTCAGCAGTAGGTATATTTTTACGTGTAGCCTCTTCGTGTTTTATTGCTTCAATGGTTTTGCTTATAGTCTTTTTTGCTTTACTCATACTGCTTCTTTTTCTTTTGTGTTTGTTAATACCGCTTCAATCATCTCGTTCACTGCGTTTGCAATTTTTTCGGCCAGTTCATTTGCCATTGCATAAGGATCACGGAATTCAGCAAATGCCCAGCGGCCATGTATACCAGAGTTGTTTACACCCGGCACCCAATAGTTTTCTATGGTTGCTTTTTTATCCTTTGCATCCTCGCCACGGTAGCCTTTTATTTCCACAATCAAATGCAATAAATCATCTTCGCCTCTGCCATCATCCACCAATACGATAAAATCAGGAATATAAGTTCTTGCATGCGAGCCATGCAGGTAAGGAACTTCAAAACCGAGATTGTGATTCTTTACGTAAGCTTTTACCAGCGGATGTTTTTCTACTACCCGGCAAAATTCTGCTTCCCAATCGCTATCGAGTATTACCCAATTGATATGGCATCTTTCGGGATCTGTTTCCCAACGGTCAGTTTTGGAAGTAGTAAATTTTACATGACTTGTAGAGCCAACAGGATTGTACGGATCGGGTAAAATTTTAATCGGACGTTTATCAACAAAAGCCCTTGTAATTCCATCAACAATTCTTTTTGCTGCCGTGTCTGCAATTGTTTTGTATTGCAGTTGGGCCGGATAAGTACCGCCTTTGCAAACAAGATAATTGTCTATCCAATATTTAGCGATGCGTTTCATTTGACCAAATAAGTTGAGTTGCACGTCTTCCCCTGCTTCACGCCATTTGTTGTAAAGGATGTATTTCGTAAGTTCATATAGAACAGTGGAGGGCCTTACATCTCTTGTATGTACGAGGTTCAGATCAACCCTTTCTCCAATAATACCTGAATTCTCGGTTTCAGTCGCGCCAACCAATTCAGGAGTTAATTCTAAAACAGAATCTTCATTAAAACTTGCTTCAAGTCTTTCTTCCGGTAACTCCACCCGGTAGCCTTCCACTCTCGGAAATCTTATTTCAAGGTGATCGCGTTCCGGATGCATAGCCTTCACCAAAATAGTTTCTCTCGGAGGTTGAGGTTTCGCAACAACGGGTTTTGCATTAAAGTCGAATGGAATACCAAGCACATCCGCGTATTCCGTGTTGAATAGTCCTTCTTCATTTAATTCATAAGATTGTCTGCGTAAGGCGCGACCAATAACCTGTTCGCATAATAATTGCGTTCCGAATGCACGAACACCTAAAACATGAGTGACGGTATTTACATCCCAACCTTCAGTGAGCATAGAAACAGAAACCACACAACGAACAGAAGAACCAAGTCTGTCGCGTTTCCCAACCGTGTTCATTACTTCACGTAACAGTTCTTTATCGCTTAGATTATCTGCGGCTCTCACATCACCTGTACGTTCAATTATTTCTTTTCTGAAGCGTTCAACTTCCGGCGCAGCCATTTTGCGAAAATTTTCATCTAATGCTTCGTCCGATTCTAATTCATTGCTATCAATCAGTATCGTTCTTGGTCGTGAATAAGCATTACCATGTTCATCAAAGTTTCTAAATAATTCTAAACGACCAACTACCGGCGTTGAGGAACCATCCTGGTTGATTCGCTCAAAGCCCGAGATAAAATCATATACGAGTTTAGAAGTAGCCGTATTGTTGCAAACAACTATAAAGCATGGAGGAACATGCACGCCTGCCTTCTCCCAAATATTAAAGGTTTTCTCGTAATGGCCGTACAATGCTTCAAGCGCAGTCTGCAACAATGGAGGCAGACTCAAAGGATCAAGTTCGCCGCTTTTAGTTCTGCCCTTTTTTGGCATTTTTACTGAACCTTTCTGTAGGTTTTCCCAAAGATTTCTGTACAATGGCATTGGATTTCCAGGTACATTATCTGCTATTGGAACCCGTGGAAGTTTTACAATACCGCATTCAATCGCATCCATTAATGAAAAGTCACTCATTGTCCAGGAGAATAAAGTACCTTCCATATAACCCGAACCTCTGAGAAAGAAGGGAGTTGCAGATAAATCAATTACTCTTAATATGCCAAGTTTTCGGTTTACTGCTTCAAGTCCTGAAATCCACAAGCGGGCTGCCTCATTATTTTCTTCGGCTTCTTTCTTATCATCGCCTTTCAGTTCTTCTTCGTCTGACTCTGAATTAGGTTTTTCTCTGTAACAATGATGCGCCTCATCATTAATGGCAATGATGTTTTTTAGCCCCATTAGTTCTGGCATCACTCTTTGAATCATTTGACCTTCTGTTTCCAGCGTATTCAGTTCTTCACGTCTGCCCTGCAATAACGAACGTCCGCCCTTCGACAATTCAACTTTTTCTTTCAGCTTAAATGCGTGATAGTTGGTGATTACAATTTTCGCTTTTTGCAAATCTTCCATCATGTCGGCTGGCACAAGTTCCCTTTCAGCGTAGTAGCTGTCCGGATCATTTGGTTGGAGAACTCTTAACCGATCTTTGATAGTGATACCAGGGGCGACAATCAAAAAGCCACGGGTGAACCTTTTGCTTTGAGGGCGACGCACTGCATTAATCGTTTGCCAAGCAATAATCATTGCCATCACTGTTGTTTTACCGGCACCCGTTGCCAGCTTTAATGCTAATCGAAATAATTCGGGATTTGCTTCTTTATTTGCATCAGTAAGATGTTCAATAAAACTTGCGCCGGTTTTGCCTGAATTTGGCGCTACTTCTGTTAACCATATTGCAGTTTCAACCGCTTCTATCTGACAAAAGAACGGGCGGATATCATTGAATTTATGATTGCGCCAATGATCAAGAAGTCTTGCAGTCTCAGGTGTTACGCCCCAATTATTTTTATCAGGAATTTTACGCCATTTATCAATTTCCTGTCTGAGCCTGTTGATGACAGGTATCGCTTCGTATTTCTGTATTTTAGTTGAAATGCCCGTATCATCACCAAAATCCAATTCGCCCTGTTTTTTCTTTTTTTGCTTTCTGGCTTTAGGAATAGGCGTTATAAATTCGGCTTTCCTTCTTGATTCAATAATTCTCTGCGTTGGTTGCCCATCTTTATCCAGTTCCCAATATTTTAGCGGGTACTTATAAGGCGAGTTAATAATGGGATGTTCAAAAAAGGGATTCGACATGTTTTATCTCATATTTCTCTGCGTAATTATTAATAAGTTTTCTAAGTGAGTAGCAGTTACAACTTTTTCAGAATGAAAAACTTCTATCACCAAATATATGAGAATCTGCTAAAAGATAAAGGCAAAAAATTGAAAATGAGCTTATTTGTACGTTTACTGATCTTCCAAGGTTCGTAAAAACAAAGGCCAATCCCTTCTCCCAAAATAGCCAATCCCTTCTTTCAAAAAGCCAATAATTATTTTTTAAAGTGAATCCCTTGATAAAAAAAGTGAATCCCTTCTTTTAAAAAACGATTAATTATTTTTTATGGTGAATTCTGCCTTTTTGCGTTTTTAGTTTTTGCCATTTTAGGTCTACATGCAATTGATGTGCGATTAAGATAATAAAAATGATTCTTAAGGTCAATAGTTAGTTTTATCAGGCTTAAGGTATTTCAAATATACAGGAATTGAAATAAGTTTCAAAGAAAAAAACCAAAAGCGCAAATCTTCTTACTTTTTTATTTATCACCGGTGAAGCATTTTTAAGAAAAGGGTATTCAGTTTTGACATGAAAAAGAAAACCATCTCCATTGCTACTGAAAGCAAAAGGAATGTGAAGGAATTTTACATAAATACTTGTTGAATTGCTGAAGCACAATTGAATGATTATTATCCTTCGCTTCAATAATTGAAACAGGATTTGAAGCAATCAAAAAACAGTAGGTTACATTCTTTATTACAATCTCGCTTTTAATAATATCACAACATCAGTCCAGGTAGTTAAGAACTGTTGTCAGTAACTAATACCAATTTCAACCAGTTCTCATTTAAAACCCAATTTTAGATGGAAATATAGCATGGAAGGTGCCTTCATGCCACAAACTGCTCGAGGAGGAAGAGTAGAATTATAGCAGAAAACTGCTTTCCTGTTTTTTTATGTGCGTCTTTAATGCTTCCTTATAGGTTGAATCAGAATTCTGTTTTTGAAGAAACTTTAAGAAGAGAATTAAATAAAAGATTGAATAATAATTGCTTAATGATTCTACATCTTCTCCAACTTTCTCGGCGTAACTAGAAATGTATATGGCTTCTTTTTGGTAACAACGATTTTTGTAATTTCCGGCCAGTGTTTTATAATAATATTTACTCTATCCCAATAAGAAGTTTTGTTAGGAACTTTAATAAAAAATGCGCCGAAATGATTTTGTTCTAATAATTCGGCAAGATGCCTGGTCCTTATAATATTATAATCTTCAGTAAGAAATATCGCATCCTGTTTTCCCCATTTAGGTATCCATATTTCATCTTTGATCCCTTTTCCAAAAATGGCTGCCATTGAAACAACGTGAATTCCATTTTCCATGGGCCGTTGAATGGTATTCAAACCATCTGCCAAATGTTCTGATAAATTTTCATCTACCAGTATTTTTATTATGCTACCTTATTATGGAATAAAGAAATGGCAGCTTCTACATTTTTGACAGGAATGTCATACAGGCGAGCCAGAAAATCATTGCTTTCGCCAGCAGTGTGCATCCGGTAAATGGTTTCAGCAAGCAGGTTAGTATCTTCGATGGTGGGTTGCCCAAATTGATGATTAGGGTCAACTATTATGTGATGTTGTTTACCCAAAGGATAATATCTTTCGGCTAATTTACTTTCTGAGAATTCTATCTTTTTACAAAAATCTTTGATGATCTCTTTGAAGGTGATCTGATGCGTTTTGTCTGCTTTTACAGTAGTGCCGTCTTTCAGAGAATACAAAATACTTTTGCCGTCAGTTAGTAATTCAGCGGAGGCGAAAGGGTAATTTGTTTTTAGTTGCCTGGCCATTTCATCGTGTGCAGCAAATATTGGTTTTACTCCCACTCCGGACTCACGCAACTGGTAAAAAACATAAAACTCTATTAAGGTGTAAAAATTGGTAGCTTTTTCACGGCCATTACCCCAGGAATATTTTTGATTCAATTTTTCAGCCAGGCGATTGTCCCAGAAATCATTCAGCCACCTTCTCACTTTGCCTTTCGGTAATCGTAGCAGGAAAGCAATATCAGGTATTGAAAAAATACCTTCACCTAATTTGCTATTGGGCATAATCCGAAACATTGTATTTGTGAAAGTAGTAATTTTTAAGAAGACAAAATTACATTGTTAGTTTGAAAATTAAAATCAAAATCAGCGAAAGGCAAGCATCCAACAAGGTAAAAGGCGCTTTTAGTCAAATCTATGATTTTGTTCAGGCCATCGAAATGATGAGATACTTTTTCTCTGCGTGTACGCTGTAAGTTTTGCTCATTTGGTTGAGACAACCATTATCCCCTTCGATAGAACTTCGATATACCTTCGAATCAGCTTCGATCTATTGATCGGAGAAATTACACAATACAATACAGGATGTACCGTTGTATGTAAGGAGCAATCACCTCCTCTGGTAAACCTTAACCTTTAAAATACATCCATGGCAATTCTTACACAAGGTATCCTCGGCAAAGTGATAGGCAAAACCGGCCCGGTAGTCAGCTATATGCGGTTTGGACAAAACATCACCCGCAGCAAAGGCAGCACCCGAAAAAACAGGATAGAAACGCCTGCAAGAAAAATCCAGAGGGAAAAGATAAAGGTGTGCAACGATTTTACGCGGGCATTTTCCGGCACAGGCTTTTTCAATAAAAGCTTTCCGGCTCACGGCCACACCGGTTCCGGCTATAACAGGGCAACCAGCGCCATCATGAACCTGGCGATAATAAGCGATCCTCAAACCACTATTGCCTGGCCCAAAGTGCTGATCTCAAAAGGGCAGATTGCCTCGGTAGAATTTGCGGCTGCTACGGTAAACGAAGAAGGGAATATCGTATTTACCTGGACAGATAATACCGGCACAGGAACAGCGAAAGCACATGATAAAGCGATTTTAGTTGCTTATTTCCCCGGAAGTAAAGAAGCAGTGTATCAATTGGGCGATGCCACCAGGGATAATGGCTACGCAATGCTGCAAATACATTCAAAAAAGGGAATTGCTGAAACATGGCTTGGCTTTTTGAGCGAAGACGAAAAAAATGCGGCCAACAGCGTATATACAGGGAGGCTCGAATTAGCATAGTCCCCATAAATCTTTTCCTATTGCTTACTATTGTATTAAAACTTTTTGCAGATGCTGAAAATTCGATCAGGGCATGCAAATAATCAGGCATCCCGATAGCTATCGGGACATATCCCTTAATTTAATTTAAGATAATCGAACCACTCATATACAGTATCATATCCATCAGCGATTTTCAAATAGTGAAAGCCATTGACAACAGGTAAATATTATAAAATATACGCCTTCTGTTTCTGTTAATTAAGTTCTTACCGACATCTCTAAAGTAATTTGTTCTTCTTAATCAATTGCACCGCCGCGTCCTGCTGCGCTTCTAAGCCAGGAGGGAGAATGCCCGGGAGAACTTATACTCATCTTTCGGGTTAGAAAATAAAAAAGAGATATTTG
>JBIQMJ010000133.1:0-11267 GCA_044463445.1 Segetibacter koreensis | reverse complement strand
AAATATAATGTGAAGGTGATTGCAAGCAATGATTCGCATTACGTGGACGAAAAAGATTTTAATGCGCATGATATCCTGCTTTGTATCAATACGGGTGAAATACAAGCTACGCCTGCCATTAGAGAGTTTACCGACGATGATGTAGTAGTCAAAAACAAGCGGTTTGCTTTTGCAAACAACCAGTTCTATTTGAAGAATACGTTGGAAATGCTTTCAGCTTTTGATGATCTGCCGCACGCGCTTGACAACACTAATGAAGTAATTGATAAAATAGAGGTGCTGGACCTGAAAAGAGACATACTTATTCCTCATTTTCCCGTGCCTAAAGAATTTGATAACCAGGAAGCCTACCTGGAGCATTTAACCTGGAGCGGAGCAAAAAAAAGATATGAAACAATAACCTCCGAAATAGAAGAGCGTATCAATTTTGAATTGTTTACGATCAAGACAATGGGCTTTGCCGGATATTTTTTGATTGTAAGTGATTTTATTGTGGCTGGCAAAAACCTCGGTGTGTTTGTCGGCCCCGGGCGTGGATCTGCAGCAGGTTCTGTTGTAGCTTATTGCATTGGCATCACCAATATTGACCCGATAAAATACAATCTTCTTTTTGAAAGATTTTTAAATCCTGACCGTAAGTCAATGCCCGATATTGATACGGATTTTGACGATGAAGGCAGGCAAAAGGTATTGGATTATGTGGTGGATAAATATGGAAAAAACCAGGTAGCCCAGATCATTACTTATGGCACTATGGCTGCTAAAATGAGCATCAAAGATGTTGCCCGCGTAATGGATCTTCCTCTTTCTGAAAGCAATGCCCTGGCAAAACTCGTTCCTGACAGACCGGGTACTTCTTTGAAAAAAGTTTTGAAAGCGCCTGTAACGGGGCCAAAGTCATTAACAGAAGATGGTGTTGGCCCTGACGATATGAACAATATTTTAAAATTGCGCGATATCTATAACGGTGAGGATATACGCAGTAAAGTGTTGCATGAGGCGGAGATTCTTGAAGGTTCTGTGAGAAACACGGGAATCCATGCTTCAGCCATCATCATTGCACCGCAGGATCTGATGGAACTTATTCCTGTAGCCACTTCCAAAGATTCTGAATTGTGGCTTACCCAAATTGACGGAAGTAATATTGAAAGTGCCGGAGTTTTAAAAATGGACTTTTTGGGATTAAAAACCTTAAGCATTTTAAAAACCGCTCTCGGGCTTATCAAAAAAAATCATGGGATTTCCATTGACCTGGACACTTTGCCGCTTGATGATGAAGAAACCTATAAACTATTTCAAAGAGCAGACACCAACGGCACTTTCCAGTTTGAAAGTTCCGGGATGCAAAAATACCTGAGGGAATTAAAGCCTGATAAGTTTGATGACCTCATCGCAATGAATGCCTTGTACCGGCCAGGGCCAATGGCATACATTCCCGCTTTTATCGAGCGCAAACATGGAAGGCAGGAAATAATTTACGACCTGCCCGAAATGGAAGAAATTTTGAAAGATACGTATGGCATCACGGTTTACCAGGAGCAGGTGATGTTGCTTTCCCAAAAATTAGCAGGCTTCAGTAAGGGCGATGCTGATATTTTAAGGAAGGCAATGGGTAAAAAGAAAAGAGAGGTGCTTGATAAAATGAAAGAACAATTTATCGAAGGCGCTAAAAAAAATAATCATCCGGTAAACAAATTAGAAAAAATCTGGACTGATTGGGAATCGTTTGCCCAGTACGCATTTAATAAATCACATTCTACCTGCTACGCATTGGTAGCTTATGAAACTGCCTACTTAAAAGCTCATTATCCCAGCGAATATATGGCTGCGGTACTGAACCATGCCGGCGCTATTGAGAAGATCACTTTTTTTATGGAAGAATGCAAAAGCATGGGATTAACCGTTCTCGGACCGGATATCAATGAATCCCAAAAAGGTTTTGCGGTTAACAAAAAAGGTGAAATCCGGTTTGGGTTCAGCGGGATGAAAGGAGTGGGCGAAGCCGCGATTGAAAACATTATCGAAGAAAGGGAAAAGCATGGAACCTTCACTTCCATTTTTGATATGATCAAAAGAGTAAATCAAAGAACGGTCAACAAAAAATCACTGGAAAGCCTGGCCTATGCCGGCGCTTTTGATTGTTTTAAAGATCTTCACCGGGCACAATTCTTCTTTACGGTTCCGGGGGAAAGTGTAAATTCTCTTGAAAAAATCATTCGCTTTGGCCATCAATACCAGGCTCAGCGAAATAACAATACCAATACACTTTTTGGGGATCTGCAAATGGAAGACGTAACGCCTCCTCTTATTCCTGATTGCCAGCCCTGGCCATTGGTACAATTGCTGGATAATGAAAAGGATGTAATAGGCATGTACCTGAGCGGCCACCCGCTTGATAATTTTAAATTTCTGCTGAAATATTACAAATTTGATACAGTAGCAGATTTTAATGAATTTAAGAGTGGCATCAATTCCTATCCCAATCCTTCAAGATCATTCAGAATAGCGGGTTTGGTAACAGAAGCACAGCACCGCATTTCAAAAAGAGGAAATAAATTTGGCGTACTTCACATAGAAGATTATTCTGAAAAAATGGAACTCCTTCTTTTTGGGGAAGACTATGCAAAATATACACATTACCTTGAACCCGGCATGGTGCTCAGTATTTCCGGGTCTTTTAAGCAACGTTATAACACGTCGCCCTACGAATTCAGGATCAACCATATTTGCCTGCTGGAAAGCGTGATGAAAAGCAATACTAAAAAACTGAACCTTGAAATTAATCCCAAAAACGTTTCAAAAGAACTGATCAATTTTATCGGAGATAATATTCAAAGATTTCCAGGTAATTCAGGCATCAGGTTTTCTATCAGTGATGAAATATCCAATCTGAAATTCAGCATGTTTACGATGGATCATACTTTTGAAATGAATGACGAAATGGCTAATTACCTGCAACACAAGCCCGAATGCGACGTAAAAATAGAATTAACATAATGTGGATATGACAATTCATCATGGAAAAGATATTGGCTTTAACTTTGCACTCAAAGATTTCAAAATACATTTTTAATTAATAAAATAAAAGTAAATTATGGCTCAGGAATATACCGACGCAAACTTTAAAGAAAAAGTTTTGGATTCAGAAAAATTAACTATGATAGATTTTTGGGCAGAATGGTGTGGCCCCTGCCGCGCTATTGGCCCTGTGGTAGAAGAACTTTCCAAAGAATATGACGGGAAAGTAAATATTGGTAAAGTAAATGTGGATCAAAACCCGCAGTTAAGTGTTAATTATGGCATTACCAGCATTCCCGCAATTCTTTTTGTAAAGGAAGGAAAAGTGGTGGATAAATTGGTGGGGTCTCAGCCCAAAGCGAATTTTGTAAAAAAGATAGAAGCACACAAATAAGATTGAATAATTAATACATGGAAATCTCCGCCGGAATTGCGGAGATTTTTTTTTACATATACAGTAAACCTACTTTTAAGCAGGATTTTTGTTTTGAAACTAATGATTACTTCCTGGCATCATAACTTTTTCCTGAATCCATCTAAATTCAGGCAAACTTGGTGTATAATTTGAGATAATTCCCATATGGAATTAAAAGAAGAGGCAAATGAATCTAAAAGAAAAAAATCAGTCTTATCTGCCATTGTTAAGGTATTCTTATGGATCATAGCCTCTGTCTTGTTCTTATTTCTACTTGTTTTGATCTTAATACAAACTTCCTTTGTCCAAAATTTTGCACGCAAAAAGGTGGTGGTTTATCTTCAAAATAAATTGCATACAAAAGTTGAAATCGGAAAATTAGATATTGATTTTCCCACCACCCTTTCCTTACAAAATATTTTTATTGAAGATCTTTCTAAAGACACGCTCCTATACGGAAAAGAATTGAAAGTAAATATGGATATGGGGAAATTGATAAGCAGCAATATCGATATCAAAAAGATCACGTTGAATGGGATTGTAGCTAAATTGAAAAGACTGCCCCCGGACTCTGTTTTTAATTTCCAGTTTATTGTGGATGCTTTTTCCAGCCCGGATACGCTTAACAAAACTCCGTCGGACACTTCTACCCTTCAGATGAATATTGATGAAATACTGGTGAATAAAACAAGAATCATCTATAAAGATTTGTTTACTGGAAATGATCTGGACCTCGCTGTTGGGCATTTTGATACAAAGATTTCCAAATTTGATCCTTCGCATTTATTATTTGATATTCCGTCTATCACATTAAAGGGCCTTCATGGCTATTTTCATCAATTAGAACCCTTAAAGCAACCGGTGAAAATCACCGTATCTGAAGCTGCAGCAGAGCCTGAAAATTATTTGCAGCTTTTTAATAAAGCGATCAGCCTTTCGGATATTGATTTTGCATTTAAAAGCGAAGTCTCTCATCTCAACACTTCTTTTCTAATCCACAAAGCTGAAATTCATCCCCATACTATTGATCTGAAAAATAGTGTGATTACTTTAAAAGATGCTTCTCTGAGTAATTCTGACATCACAGTTGAAACCAACTCCAAAGCGCCCCATGAGAAACCAAAAGATACCACCACATCTGCTCCGGAAACTCCGTCAATGAAGATCATTGCAGGGGCAATAGCTATCAGCCAACTGAATCTTAAATACGATGACCTGTCCGCGCCGGAAGCGCCTTATGGAATGGATTTTTCACACCTGGGAATTGAGGATTTTTCTATTAAGGGTTCAAATATTGAATTCAGTACGGATACTATTCTTGCTTCCATACAAGATGCAAGTATGAAAGAGAAAAGCGGATTTATTTTAGATCAATTGACCACCGATTTTGCCATGACCCCCAGCGGAGTTTCATTGAAAAATTTATTGATCAAAACGCGGGGATCTGAAATAAAAAAAGAAGCTATTATCTCTTATCCATCGCTAACCTCAATTAAAAATGATCCGGGCAAATTGGGTATTGATCTTAATTTAGAAAATAGTAAAATCGCTCTAAAAGATCTCCTGACATTTGTTCCGCAGTTAAGAGAGCAAACTTCGTCCTTTCCCGCAGATGCCTCGCTTTTGGTTGACGCAAGAATAACCGGCCAGGTAAATAATATGAATTTTGAAAACCTGATTTTGAAAGGATTGTCAGCCACTGATATTAATGTAAACGGCGTGATCAATGGTTTACCCAATGCGAATAAAATTTATACTGATCTCAATATTAATAAATTTCAAACCTCACGAAGAGACATTCTTTCGCTGCTTTCTTCCAATACTTTGCCCCCGAATGTCGCATTGCCTGAGTCCCTTTCTGCCAATGGGAAAATCAAGGGAACCATGAAAAATCTGTACGCCAATCTTTCTGTCCATTCCTCGTCAGGAAATGCAGCACTGGATGGGAGTTTGAAAAATATCACTGATAAAAATAAGGCCAAGTATGATGTAGTGTTACATACCAATGGTCTTCGGTTAGGAAGCATAATGAAGAATCCTCAATTGGGCGCAATAACCGCCAATTTCAAAGTGAAAGGTTTGGGTTACGATCCCAAAACAGCCGACGCTACTTTCAGCGCTGATATTCCAACTGTAGTTTTGAATAAATACAATTATCACCACATACAGGTGCATGGAAAGCTTGCCAATAAAAATTATTCTATTAACGCTACAGTTTCTGATCCAAACCTAACTGCTCAAATAGATGGCAATGGTAATTTTTCAGGAAAATATCCCACCCTTCATTTAAAGTCAACGATTGACAGCATAAAAACCTTGCCACTAAATTTTACTACGCAGCGAATGATTTATCATGGAGATATAGATGCGGATTTTACCAGTCTTGATCCTGACCATCCTGAAGGAAATTTATATGTGACTCATTCGATTCTTGTAACGGACAGCAACCGCATTACTTTGGATTCACTTTCATTGCTCGCTACCGCTTCAGAAGAAAATGAATCCATCGAAATCAAATCTGATTTTTTAAATGCTTCCATAAAAGGGAAATACCAACTCACGCAGTTGGGGAATATATTTCAACAGGCCATTCAACCTTATTTCGCTTTATCTTTCACCACAGACAAGGCAACGGTTGCTCCTTACCATTTTACTGCAAATGCCGCCATAATTGACAATAAGGCTTTACACTCATTTCTGCCTTCATTAAACGAATTAAGGACGATCAATATGGAGGCAAAACTTTCCAGCGACAGTGGCCTTACTATGTACCTCAAATCTCCTCATATCGTTTATGGAAGCCTGGCAATTGATTCTTTGAACTTTGAAGCGGTAACCAGAGACAGCGCTCTTGTTTTCAAAACCTCGTTGCAAAAATTTACTAATCGAAGCTCAGTGACTATTTATTCCACTTCTTTGGACGGGAAACTTCAGGATAATAATTTGGAATACACCTTAAATATCAAAGATCAAAAATCAAAAGATAAATACCGGCTGAGCGGAAATTTCAAACAGGCGTTTTTAAATAGTTATGTTTTCAGTTTAAAGCCAGATAACCTTTTACTAAATTATGATCAATGGGCGATCAACGAAAACAACCAAATTAAAATTGACAGCAATAATATCAATGCGCAAAATTTTGACCTGAGCCAGGGAAACCAACATCTGGTGATTAACAGTGAAGGCACACAAGCCAATGCTCCCTTGCATGTGAGTTTTAAAAATTTCAAACTGGAAACTATTTCCGGGTTTATTCAAAATGACTCTTTGTTGGTAAATGGATTGCTGAACGGAAATGCAGTTATAAAAAATATCCAGACCCAACCCACTTTCACCACTGATCTTGCAGTAAATAATTTGAGTGTATATAATGATACGATAGGCACTTTTACTGCCAAAGTAAATAACAATGTGGCCAATACTTATGAGGCTGATATCAGCCTGGAAGGAAATGGAAATGATGTAAAAATAAAAGGAGCGTATAATGTAGATCCGGCAAACAGTACTTACGATTTTGTAATTGATCTGGCCAGTTTGCAAATGAAAACCCTTGAAGGTTTCAGTAACGGCGCTATAAAGGATGCCCAGGGAAATTTGTATGGCAAAATTATAGTTAACGGTTCTCTTAAATCCCCAAATGTGGATGGGAAAATACATTTCAACAATACCGCTGTGAATGTTTCCAGCCTGAACAATGTTTTTAAAGTGGATAATGAAGCCGTTGCCATCGTAAATAACGAAGGCATTCTCCTGAATACTTTCACAATAAGGGATGCCGCCAATAACGCAATAGTAATTGATGGTATGTTGAATTCAAAAGACTTTATCAATTATTCATTTGATCTGAAGATCAAAGCCAATAATTTCCAGGCGATCAATTCTACCAATAAAGACAACCAGCTTTTTTATGGAAAAATGATTTTTTCAACTAATCTGGCAGTTACAGGTACTCCCAATCTTCCAAAAGTAGATGGTTCACTTGTTATCAATAAAAAAACAGATTTTACCGTAGTGCTGCCTCAAAATACGGTCGGTATAGAAAAAAGAAAAGGGATTGTTCGTTTTGTAGACAGAAGCGCCATTGCAGAAGATTCTTTATTTATGGCGCCTTACGATTCGCTGAAAAGAGCGCCTCTTCATGGCTTTGATATCTCTGTAAATATTCAAATTGATAAGGAAGCTATTTTTAATTTGATCGTTGACGCAGGCAGTGGTGATTTTTTAAGGCTACAGGGAAATGGCTTGCTAACAGGAGGTGTGGATCCAAGTGGAAAAATAATCCTGACCGGTTCCTACGAAATAGACCAGGGAACCTACAATTTATCTTATAATTTTCTGAAAAGAAAATTCAATATTCAAAAAGGAAGCCGGATTGTCTGGACCGGGGAGCCAACCACTGGAAAACTGGATGTGACCGCAGTGTATATTGCCAACACTGCTCCTATTGATCTGGTACAAGGGCAAATAGAAAGCGCTAACCAAATAATTTACAAACAAAAAATCCCCTTTGAAGTTGATTTGAAATTACAAGGAGAACTTTTACAACCTCAAATAGGTTTCGATATCATTCTTCCCAAAGACCAGAGCTATCAGGTTTCCGGTACGGTGATTTCTGCTGTAAGAACCAAACTTGCCCAATTGCGGCAGGAACCTAATGAAATGAACAAGCAGGTTTTTGCCTTATTACTCCTGGGCCGTTTTATTGGTGAAGATCCTTTTTCCAGTAGCGGGGGCTCAGCGAGTGCAAAATTTGTAGCGATGCAAAGCGCCAGCCGGTTATTATCTGAACAGCTTAATAAATTAACTTCTAATCTTATACCTGGAGTGGATGTCAATGCAGACCTTGCTACCACACAGGATTATACTACCGGCACTGAGCAGGACCGCACCGATCTGAATATTGGACTTACCAAAAGACTTTTAAACGACAGGCTCTCGGTGACAGTAGGCAGCGACTTCCAATTACAGGGACCAGAGCAAACTGTACGGCCGCAAAATGGTTTCGCAGGAAATGTATCTATCAATTATAAGCTTACCAAAGACGGCAGATATGAAATAAGAGTCTATCGAAAAAATGATTATACCGGGGAGTTGGAAGGCTATGTAATTGAAACCGGCATTGGATTTATCGTATCAGTGGATTATAATAAATTCAATCAAATTTTTATGAGCAAGGAACAACGAAAGAATAAAAGGCAGATTAGGAAATCAAATAAAGACATCAAAAAAGAACAAGCCCAAAAAGAGGTACAGGAAAAATCAATAACCCCTCCATCAAAAGCAATGAATGATGGCCAATAGAACTACTATAATTTATTTTATTGTTGCACTGCTGATTTTTACGTCCTGCAATGTTACCAAATTAGTTCCTAAAGGAGACGCGTTGTTTACAGGCGCTACGGTAAAAGTAAAAGACAGTACTTTATCCCCGAAAGAAAAGAAGAAAGTGAAAGAAAGCAGTGAGAATTTGCCCCAACCCAAACCCAATAGCCGTTTTTTGGGGATTTCTTTTAAGTTGCTGTTTTATAATATGGCAGGAGACACGTCCAAACACAGCTTCATAAGAAAATTTTTTAGAAAGATCGGGCAGGCTCCTGTGCTTTTAAGCAGCGTGAATCTTGATTACAATGTAAAATTGCTTGAAAACTATTTGCAGAACCAGGGATATTTTAAAACGATCGCCTCTGCCGATACCATTGTAAAGCATAAAAAAGGCCACGCCTATTACACCGTAACTCCGGGTCAGGTTTATACCATTAAAGAGGTAACTTTTGAAACCGACAGTTCTTCCCTGGGACAGGCAATTAAAGCCACGCAACCTAATTCATTTCTTAAGCCAGGCGATCCATTTAATCTTGCGGTCATTAAAGCAGAGCGGGAGCGCATAGATGCATTATTGAAAGAAAGGGGCTATTATTTTTTCAGCCCTGATGCTTTAATTGCAGAAGTAGATTCGACGATAGGCGCTCACCAGGTAAATATGTTTTTAAGAGTAAAGGAAAACGCGCCAGAGATCGCTGAAAAACCTTATCTCATTGACAGTGTTTATATTTTTACGGATTATCGCCTGAATGGAAATGGAGCTGACACTTCCATGAGCAAGAAAGCGCTGTATGGCGGATATTATATTGTTGATCCCAAAAACAGGTTTAAGCCAAAACTTTTTCCACAAATAATGTTGTTCGATTCAGGAGATGCCTATAACCGTGACGACCATAATCTGACGCTCAGCAGGCTGATCAACCTCAATGTTTTTAAATTTGTAAAAAACCGTTTCGAAGTTACTGAATCCAATGACCCAGATACAGGAAGGCTCAACACCTATTATTATCTGACACCGCAGGAAAAAAAATCAATTAGGGCAGAACTTTCAGGAAACACCAAATCCAATAATTATGTGGGTTCGCAAATCACGCTTTCTTTCAAGAACCGAAATACTTTTAAAGGGGCAGAGGAACTGGATATGAATGTGAATGTCGGAACAGAAGTGCAGTATAGCGGAAGAAACAGCGGTTATAATACGTATAACATCGGTGGTGGCGTATCGCTCACGATCCCCAAATTTGTGGTGCCGTTCTTTCATTTCAAGACCACCAATGCTTTTGTTCCCAAAACTAAAATTGGCCTGAGTTACGACTTGCTCAACCGAAAAAAATTATATACTCTTAGCTCATTAAAAGGCGAATTGGGATATGAATGGAAACCCAGTTATGATGTGTCTGAAAAGTTCAATCTTTTCTCAATAAATTATGTTCATTCTATTAATGTCACCAAAGAATATCTCGACAGTATTCAAAATAACCCCATATTAAAACATTCTATTGATACCCAGTTTATTATCGGCTCTAATTATTCATTCAGTGTCAATCCATTTGTCAGTAAGTACCGTGGAACAGGATTTTACTTTGAAGGATTGGCTGATGTTTCCGGTAATCTTTCGGGCTTGTTCATTCCAAAAGATCCGGTATCTGGCAAAAAGAAACTTTTTGGCACTCCCATTTCGCAATACCTGAAAGCCCAGGCGGATCTTCGTTATTACTTACAATTGGATAATAACACCAGGCTGGCCAACCGCATGGTGTTAGGTTTTGGTTATCCGTATGGCAATTCGAAACAACTTCCTTATATCAAACAATATTTTATTGGTGGCAATAACAGTATACGCGCCTTCAGAAGCCGGTCTGTTGGCCCCGGAACCTACCGGCCAAAAAGTGCGGACAGTGTTTCATTTTTCCCGGATGAATCCGGAGACCTTATGCTGGAAATGAATACAGAATTGCGTTACCAGTTTAACAATATTGTAGGCACGGCTGTATTTTTAGATGCAGGAAATATATGGCTTTACCATAAAGACACCACTAAGGTTCCCGGCCATCCCGATCAATTATTAAGACCCGGCGTACAGTTCACTTCCCGCTTTCTAAATCAACTGGCAGTAGGCACCGGTATTGGAATACGATTAAATTTTTCGATACTGTTATTAAGGCTCGACCTGGGAATACCACTAAGAAAACCATGGTTGCCTGAAGGCCAGCGCTGGGTGATTGATCAAATCAATTTTGGAAGCAAAGGATGGAGAAGGCAAAACCTGATTCTTAATATTGCGATTGGTTATCCATTCTAAAATAATTTTGTTAATTTTCCTCCATGATAAGACCCAAATTATTCCTGATTTTTGCGATAGCATTCTTTCTTGGCGCCTGTAATTCCAACCAGGACGAGACAGTTAAAACTCCGCCTGAGGTTGAAACCTCTGATACGGTGACCACCATGGAAAATAATGCAGACTCCATGAAAACCATTGTGAATCGTTCAATGATATGGAGTGTGCAGC